>QKHZ01000105.1 GCA_003249795.1 bacterium
GGTTTGATGCAATCGAACCGCGGCTCGGTTCACGCCGGATTTATCCGGGGGGAATCGCTACTGGGCACCTCACCGGCGTCGACGGCCACTTGAATCCGGAAGAGTACAAGACGCTGCGCGGATTTTGGAAAGACGGCAATCCGCAACCGGGAACGGGCGAAGTGATTAAGAACGGCCGGGTATTTTTCGGGATCGATCCCGGAAGCGACGAAGAGCAGATGGTCCGCTTGCGCGAGTCAGATAAGGCCGGCCGCCACATCCGTTATGCAGGATATCTTGTTAATGACATGATCGGGTTTTCTGGCGTCGAGGAGTATTACAATCAGGAATTGCGCGGACGTCATCTCTGGCGCTTGCAGCAACTGGCGCTGTCCGGGCCTGATTTAACAAGGCAGTTTGTCGATGTCGGGCAAAGCGAGCCTGCACAGAACGGGAAGACGATTACGCTGACGATTGACCTTGATCTGCAACAGCAGTTGTATGATTTGATGGCGCGTGAGTTGGAGGCGCTGCGGATTGAGCGCCGTGGTGTGGGAGGACGGCCGTTTGTCGGTTGCGCCGTAATCATGGACGTGAACACAGGCGAGATTCGCGCGATGGTGAGTGTTCCCGGTTTTGATCCGAACACATACCGGCAGGAATATAAAAAACTATTGGACGATCCGAGAAAGCCGCTGATCAATCGCGTGATTTCAGGGCGGTATCCTCCGGGTTCGACGATCAAGCCGATCTATGCGCTGGGGTTGCTTAACGACGGGCAGACGACACCGGCAAAGACGGAGTTCTGTGACGGGGTTCTCCATTTGGGCGGCCATGACTTCGTGTGTCACAACCGGCATCGGCATGGAGACATCGATATAGCGACTGCAATCATGAAATCCTGCAACATTTACTTTTATCACGCAGGCGAACACGCGGGTGGAAAACGGCTGTACCAATATGCGTGGGATCTTGGCCTCGGGCGCTCAACAGGTATTGACCTTGCGGCGGAAGCGAACGGCCAGCTTCCCGCAAACGCACGGACTGGTAAGGGCTGGAGTACGGGCGCAACATATAATATGGCAATCGGACAGGGGGCGATGACGGTGACGCCGCTGCAGATTGCCGTTGCGTATTCAGCGATCGCTAACGGTGGGAAAATCGTTCGCCCCCATGTACGCTATGACCCGAATGACGCAGCTCTCAATGAGCCTGCAGGACGGATGCGCGTCAGCGAACAGGCGCTTGAAACTGTACGCGAGGGCATGTGGCGCGTGGTGAATGAACCAGGAGGGACGGGATACAATGCCGTTCGTATCCCAAGGTTTGAGTCGGCCGGGAAAACCGGTTCAGCCCAGCACTCCCGCGGGAAAACCCACGCATGGTATGCATGTTACGCGCCGTTTCAGAATCCGGAAATAGCGCTGGTTGTCCTTGTCCCTGAAGGAAATCTCGGCGGCTCTGCAAGCGGGCCGATCGCAAAAAAAATTCTTAAGTTATATTTCCATCTTGATGACAAGGGCGTTCCTCTTTCTGATACGGAAGGAGAAAACCTTGGTTGACTCGCGGTTCTTCCGGATCGATTGGATTATTATTCTGACCACGTTTGCATTGGTGGGCATCGGGCTTGTGTATCAATATTCTGCGGCAAGCTCAGATATCTTTGCCAAGCAGATCAGCTGGGTCGTCATCGGGATTCTTGCGATGGCAACGGCAGCGTTTATCGATTACCGTTTTCTGCTGCGGCATGCGTACAGTTTTTATGCGTTTGCGATGGTTTTGCTGGTTGTGGTGCTGCAGCTTCCCGCCGTTCGTGGCGCACAGAGCTGGATTCGTCTTCCCGGTTTTAATATTCAGCCGACAGAGTTCATGAAGCTGGCGCTGATCCTGACACTTGCGCGCTATCTGATGCTGCGGGAAAACCAGCACACGATCCGCGGGCTGATCATGCCGTTTGCTCTTGCGCTGACACCGACGGCATTGATTCTGAAGCAGCCGGATCTTGGAAGCGCGATTCTGATCCCTCCAACACTGCTGGCGGTGGTGTATGCAAGTAGCGCCCGTCTGCGCCACCTGATCGGTGTTTGCCTGATGGGAGTTGCGTCGGTTGTGCCGATGTGGATGTTTGTGATGAAGGGGTATCAGAAGCGGCGGGTGCTGGCGTTTCTCGATCCGGATCTGTATGAGGCGCGCGAGGCGTATCAGTTGATCATGAGCCTGATCGCCATCGGCTCGGGACGGATTTTTGGTGCAGGCTTGGGCAAAGGAACGCAGACCTCGCTTGATCTGCTGCCGGATAAGCATACTGATTTTATCTTCGGGGTGATTGCAGAAGAAGGCGGCTTCGTGGTCGCGTCGATTGTATTGATGCTGTTTCTGTTGCTCGTGTGCGAAGGCTATCGTGTCGCGGTGCGCACGCGTGAGCCGGGAGGGCGGTTGATTGCTATCGGTTGTGCAACGCTGATGGGCGTACAGGTTGCGGTGAACATCGGGGTCGTGACGGCGATGTTGCCGACGACGGGCATTACGCTGCCGCTGATCAGCTACGGCGGCTCCAGCATGGTTGTGACCTTTGTTCTGATCGGCTTGCTTCTTAACGTCGGGATGCACAAGCCGATGGTGCTGGGGCGCGAGGCATTCGAACGTCATGATGACGAATAAACTTCTGTATGTCTGTGGTGAAAATTAGCGAGACTACTTGTCAGCGATGAAAATTCCCGCATAATGGCATACTCTTCTGTTGATTCTTTTTTTGTGGTTGGTTGAATGAGGTGTAAACTTGTCGAAAGAACTTCCTGCCTGGAGGATCTGGGCTGAATATGTTCCCGCGCGGGTGATACTGTGGATCTTCGGGATCATGCCGCTGCCGGTGTCGGTATGGATCAGCAACCGGCTGTGTGATCTGGCATTTTTTATTCTGAAGAAACACCGCAAGCGCGCAACCGACAACCTCGTGATGGCATTCGGCGTTCATCAGGATCATGCGCTTGATTTGACCCGCCGCGTTTTCCGCCACTTGGGCTTGATGTTTGTTGAAGTTTCGAAATTCATGCAGTTGAGTCCGGAAAAGTTGCGGGCATGTCTTGACAATCCCGAAAGTATTGAAGATCTCCGGCAGAAGGTTCCGGAAAACCGCCCCCTGATTACCGTCAGCGGCCATATCGGAAACTGGGAGATGTGTGGGCTGATGACGATCATGGCGATTCAAAAAGTCACTACCATCGGCCGTCCCCTGAACAACCCCAAGCTGGATGAACTGATTAATCGCAGCCGCAGTAGGATGGGACAGCAGATGATCAGCAAGTTCGGATTCTTCCGTCCGGTGATCCGTATGCTGAAACGGCAGGAGTCGCCGATCGGAATTCTGATCGATCAGGACGCCGGCCAGCAAGGCATGATCGTCCCGTTTTTCGGCATTCCGGCCAGCACCGTTCCGGTGGTCGCAGAGTTGGCAATGCGGACAAACGCAGTGGTCTGTATGCTCGTACTGAATCGCGCGGGTAAGCCAATGCGGTTTCGCTATAAGACAAGCCGCGTGATCGACCCGCAGGCGGAGAATCTCAACCGTGAGGAGTTGACTCTCATGCTGAACCGGATGCTTGAGGATTATATCCGTCAGGAGCCGGATCAGTGGCTGTGGATGCACCGCCGCTGGAAGACCCAGCAGATCGGTGACGGAACTTCCGCAGAGGATACTGCCGGTTCAAGCGAGACAGAGCAAGATTCGGCTGAAGCGTAAGATCAAAATCTCAGAGTTGAACTTATACTTCACTATGAGTGGTTTTTTTTGAAAAACATAAAATGACATTACTGGCTCCTGATATATTTGCTCAAATTCGACTAATACCATCTAATGAGGGTGGGCGACAAGATGGTATCCCACCAATCCAATATGGATGTGTACTATTTCATGATTCAGAAGCGTTTGAGTGTCGCCTTCTTCTTGAGCAATCTGACGACGGATTGCGTTTGGATAAGAAACAGATTGTCCCAATTAAGTTTTTGACTCCAAGGCTCATAATCAATCGGTTAAACCGTGGTGATATAATAACGCTATGGGAAGGGAAAAATATTGCAGAGGGAGTTATCACCCAAATTATTAATGATGACATCGTCAACACAGTACGACATTAATGCTAACACTAGAAACATTTTCGATATAGCGCGGATATCTGTTTGTATGTATCTCTCTGCAGTATTAAGAATATTCGTAAAGACTTGCGTATGTCGATACCGGTGGTGTTTGAACGCAGGCGGTATCGATCTGAAATAGTTTCCTGAATAAAAAAAGAGCGGCAAGGAAATTTCCTGCCGCTCTTTTGCGTATTGATTTGTTTGTCGATTTTATTTCGTTCCGCGGTAGAGGAAGTAGATCTGCATTGTCAGCGTAGCGAATGCGGTGCTGCCGACGCGTCCCCAACTCATCGGGTCGGAACTGGTTGGTGCCCATGAGCCTTTTTCGTTGCGGAACTGCCCTTTGGTTGTCTGCAGTTTCAGAATTGTATTCTTCATCGGTTTGTTGAATTCAACCCAGCACTGGCTGTGCGTTCCCATCAGGATCAGGCCCAAACCCTGATAGTAGATGTACGAGTAGTCAATACTTTTTGCTTCATCGAGTGTGGGTAGACGCGTAACGGCTTTTTCTGCACAGGCTTCGACTTTCGGGTCGGTCGTCGGGATGCCCAGAAACAGCAGGCACGGTAGTGACATTGAGCCGATGGTACGGTGGAACGGGCGCAGTTCGTCCGGGCGCGTATTTTCGTCGACACGCTGGGTGATGAAGGTGTAGCCACTGTTGCTGGTGCTGTATTTGAAGTAATCGAGAGCATCGTCATAAACCGATTTTTGAACTTTCAACCGGGCAAGACGCGCTGACTTCAGGCCAAGAACGTACCATCCTGTAATCAACTGGCTGGTCTGCCACGGTTCGGGGAAGTAATCCCAACCGCCACACTTGAACTGGGTCTGGGCAATGTATTTACCAAGGTTTTCAACGGTATCCTTGATTTCATTTTTCAAGCGGCCTTTTGCGGTCAGGTCGTATGCTTCCGACAGCGCCATCATGACGATACCGACTTCACTGTGCAGGCCGAGACGGCCGTCTTCTTCCTGGTGACGGATCAACCACTTCAGTGCGCGTTTGACGCTGTTGCGGTGTTCACCGATTTCCGGGGTGTTTCCGCCACCGACGAAGGCCAGAAGCGATACCGCCGTCATGCCTGTTGTCAGTGCAGGGTGGCAGTCAAACTTGCGCGGGTCCCAACTGCCGTCAGCGGATTGGTGGGCTGCCAGCCAGCGCAGGCCGTTGTCGGCGGCAAGCATGGTCTTTTCATCACCACCAGCATCGGCGGCTGCGGCTTTGCGGTTTCGTGAGAGAATGCGGAAGCCCAGTTTGCTGTTGCTGGCGACGTTGCCGATTGTTGCGGCGCGGACACCCAGAACGGTTTGAAAGTCAGCTGCCTGGAACGCGCCTTTATTGCCACCGTCGCCAATGCCCATATCGGCGGAATCGGTGCCGATGTCAGTATCGACGGAAATATTTGTATCCAGAACAATCTGCGGGGTATCGATGTTGGCGATGTCTGTGTTGATATCGACCGCGGTGTCTGTTTTATCTGTTTTATCTTTCTGATCTTCAAGGACCAGATCGTTAATCATCGGCTCGTCTTCGGTTACGGAGTCGGTGATTTGGCTGGTGATTGTAATCGATCGTTTTATCGTCGTTGGTTCCGGAACGGGAGCAAACAGGATAACGAGGACCAGCAAGACAAGGTGGCCGACAAGCGATACCATAAACCATCCGGTGCGTTTGACCTGCGCACGCAAGGCTGTGCCGAGTGAATCGTCGTCATCCATCAGGGTCCGTCGAACTGCGACTGATTCAAAGTCTTCGGAACTCATGAGTTTCTCCCTCTTAGGCAAGCTGTAGAATCAGCATGTTAAACAATCAATCATGGTGTTTACCATTCTAATTCAGTGTGGAACTCTCTGAATCAGAACCGTTCATTCCCGTTTCGATCAAACTGTTGTTACGACCGGGATCTCGGTAGTGCACACCATTAAACGCCAATTTTCCATAAAGGTTTGGTTTTTTCACGAAAATTCTTCAAAAACCTGCGCAGTTTTTGATTTTTATGGCAATTAGCGGTTCAATTTCGTCTCATTTTGCCAAACCTTGCAAAAGAGTACCAGATTTTTCTTTTCTTTTTTTGTGAACCTGAGTACGTTTTATACGTTTACTAAGATGATCCCATAGGGTTGACAGGCCAGATTTGGTGCTGTGGACATGCTGTTATTGGTCTTTTTTTAGCTCAACTCGTTTTCGCGTAAGTTGTT
>QKHZ01000216.1 GCA_003249795.1 bacterium
GACATTAACTATCCACTGTCCTTCAGCATCAGGCACAGCCCGAAAAAAGATCCCTTGATTTCCCGCCGCAGCCGGAGAAGAGACCGTTACCGGCAGCGGCTTGATTGTTTTATGGATTTGCACAAGAAGTTCATCCAATACTAGCGGCGGCAGCGATTCAACCATAAATTTGGGAGAAAGCGGATTGTCATATTCATCATTTTTCAGACTAACCTTATCTGCGATCACGCGTCCACCATTCTCGGCAAATGCTTTCAATCCTGCACAGGAAGTCTGAGTGATATTTGATGCTCCGGCAACATACAGAATCCGGACACCGTCTGTTTGTCCACGTTCAAGCTGTTGTTCGCTCAGAAAACGAACCCGGTATCCGCTGAAACATAAGTTACTGTAAAGCGCTTCAATTGCCATGCGGTACGCACCAGATGAGTGAATCAGGGATGTCGGCGAGTAGAGGATGGCGATTTCTGGTTTGTAATCGAAGAAGCAGCGGATCTGCGGAGCAAGGCGCATCCCATCGAGTCCGGCCAGAGCATGGGCGACGATATTGCCCAGGCGCAGGTAGATATTACCGATGAAGTCATGACGTGGACGAGCCTTTGCATAATCATAATCGATATCAGCCCAGACCCATGTCGCAAGAGAACTTGCACCAGTAATAAACTGTTGAAAGTTTGCCGTATAAATATGACCGTTGGCAACCGGGCGTGATTCACGATCCGGAATGATGTGGTTTTCCGTATTTGCGACAGACGCGTGATTGAGCGAAATCTGAATCTCGTGGGTCATTGCAGTCT
Source organism: bacterium (assembly GCA_003249795.1). Lineage (GTDB taxonomy): Bacteria > Planctomycetota > SZUA-567 > SZUA-567 > SZUA-567 > SZUA-567. The sequence continues at coordinate 798 of QKHZ01000216.1, forward strand.
CATTCCAGTCAGAGATCCACCGGCCACGTGAAAAAAAGTAGTTATCATTGCCGTTATACTCGCAAAACGCACCGATTTGTTCGGGATCTATTCCAGATACATATTCAAACGTTGAAGCAAAAACCATGATTTTTGCATGGACCGGCATATTAGGAAGTACGGATTTTACAGATTCAGCGAGCATCCGGTGCCAGTCAGTGAAGGTTTTGCGTGAAAAGGAATAAAAAGCAAAGAGAGCGGCGGGGTCGTGTTTCTGAACCGCTTGCAGAAGTTCTGTGTAATCTGAAAAGTGCCTCTGCGCGATCTTATTGAAACCGGCAATGTCACCATATTTTTCGTGTATGTATTGCTGAAACAATCCGGCGTAGTACGGATTATCCGGCCGACAGCAGTTGAAGCTTGGCTCATTGCTCAGGCAGATACTGTGCAGTGCCTCGGCATATGGACTCTGGCGGATATGCTCCAGTAACGCGGTGATATACGCGCCAAGCATCTCGCGCGCCTTGGCATCGATAATCTTGTATTTAATGAATCCCGACGACTCAGCCAGATCCGGATATTTATCCAAAAGCCACTTCGGGTGATAATGCGGTGAAACAAGCAATGTAATCTTGGTGTCGTTTTCCCATGCACGTTTCAGTAGTGGAATAATCCGTATGTCGACATAGGACATATCCGGTTCGAATTCATGATCATTTCCTTCTTTCGGAAAAATGTTTCGCGGGCCTACCTCAACCTGCACGAGATTTGCACCGATAGTATGAAACATATTCAGATCGCGGTCGATATCGGAAAAATGCCCATAGCCACTGAAGATTACTGCACGCTTCTGTTTTTCTCCCGTTTCACTGACAGCCTCGGCAACAGGCCAACCGTCCTGCAGCGTCACCGGACTGGATTTATACATCCACGCCTTCGGTAAGTCTTCTCCTTTTTTCAGAAGTTCCAAACGCGTTTCCAAACCATAAAGCGCATCTTCAATCTCCTGATTTGTCATCGCAGCCTGTTTGGCGTAATACAATCTGGCTTGCTGATCCGCATTATCCAACAGTCGGCGTTGCAACCGGGGAAGATGGAACGACAGGATTTTCATTGGTGCGCTAACATATTCTGAATATGGCTTTCCACTGTAGAATTCGGCGAATCCCTGTCGCAACGCTTCCAGTTTCATGCAATATTGTTCAACTTTTTCGGTTTGATTGCGGTAGAGATCAACCTTCGACAGATCAAGCTGGGCAAGCTGGCTGCCATTGACATCAATAGTGAGGTGATAATTGCCGTTAGCGATTTCATCAAGTGCGAGTGAATACGGTAGCTGTACCAGTTGCTCCGGTTCGGCATCGGCAACAAGGCCAAGTGACCGGACAAATTGTCTGCCGGAGGAATCATTGATAACGGCATTGATATGGACATCTCCGTTCTGGTGTGAGAGCAGAACCGATCCCTGCAGAAAATTTGCCGCACCATCAGGATTTGCCGAAGTCCAACATACGGGACTGCCTATATCAAGCAGCGCCTGAATATATTCGTCCGAGTGTTTCGAGTCGTGCAGCCCCGGTGTCAGGAAATGGATCTTCCGTTGCCCCGGCATATCGGCGTCATTGATTACAACGGTAAACCCGAACCGGTTTCTGTCTGCAGAATTAATTTTTCCCAGCAATTTCCACGTCAACCTTGCAACCAAAAAATATCCGTCTGCCTTTTTAACAGCCCGCGCCTGAACCAATTCCTGTGGCAGAACACCGACATACGGATCATTCCCTGAATCCCAGCACCAATTATTGACCCGCCCGTCCCGATCAACGCAGAACCCGAGCTCCAGATCTGAATTCGCGATGTTCGGCAAGCGCAAGGCGGCGCGGTCGATCCGCAGTTGGATACTATCGCAGCGCCACATCCCTGCACCGGTTTCAATCAAGGAACAATCGTCATTTACGTCTGCAAAAAAGATAATCCCGTCTTTATCATACGCCAAGGACAGGTCGGCCTGCAGATCGACGGAGGCGTTTGTTGATATCGGCTGAGCCGGTTCAACCGCAGGCAGATGCAGTTGCGGAAGGCCAGCCGGTATTGCCTGCAATGTTTCAATGGCATCGGTAGTATCAACGACTTTGTTTTCTTCTGCGACAGGGTCAGTTCCGGCTAAAGGTTCAACCAGATAAACCCGATTATCCTGCCATGACGTCGGCGGCAGCAAGACCTTCTTTTTCGGCGTCACTTCCAGCGCATCCAGCCAAACACCTTCGGCAAGTCCTTCGGTAATGATTACCAGCGGCGTCATCCCGTTTTCATCAAGATCATCCTCCCGCAGGCAGATCCTTCGCTCGAAGGTTTTCCATTCATCGTTTAGTGGCTCAAGTCCAAGTCGATGGCTCCACTTTTTACCAATTGCGATTTTGACTCCAACGCCATTTCCCTTGGCGCAAATCCGTAGGTCATACTCTTCCCCCGGAATCAAACGAATGAACTGGGTCAAGGCTCCATACACGTTTTTCTGGGCTTGTGTGCTGTTTACAAGCCGCAATGATGAACTTCCATCCGAAACGACGGTTGTGTCGGTGCTTGCCGATGCCTTGGCGTCCTGTGAGATCCGGAACTCCCAGCCGCTCGGAATATCACTGACGTTTCCCTCAAACGATCCATTAAATACAATCGACCGTTTCTGCGGTGTAATGTGGACACTGTCCAGATCGAACTCGTCACACGGGCCTTCGCTGATCAGGCGCAGGCAGCAGCGGTTTTCGCTGTCGAGTTTTCCGGCCGGAATCCGAAATCTCCAGGTGTATGTCTTCCACTCTGTTCCGATATTCAGGATGTTGCACCGGATTGACCAATCTGTCCCTAGCGCCCACGACAGATTCTGCGCATTTACCCCGCGTGCCATAAAACTGAGTTCATACTCTCGATCTGCCTGTAGGCGTACCGTTTGCATCAGCATCCCGAATGTGTTCGCAACCCGGCTTTCACTGCGGTTGACGATCCGGAGTGACTTTTCGCCGTCAGCTCCGGGTGTCACGACGGTGGCCGTACCCGCAGCCTCGCCGCTAAGCGTAAAGCTCCAGTCAGCCGGGGTGCCATCAGGAAGGCCTGTTTCGAACGATGCATTGCGAACAGGGACTACCGCAGTATCTGATGCCTGCTCTGCATGAGCAATGTTAGCGGCCAGAAACAAACAGAACGCCATGCAACCGGATTTCAAAATACAAGGGATCTTCATGCTGGTACCTTTCTATGATTGTAAGATAATCAAAACGTTTTGACTTTTCCTGAAAAATTTTTCTGCTCGTTGACTTCCGCCTCGGCACAGTGAAAAGGCCGGTGCGGAGGTCAGCTATCTCATATTGTCGATCCGCTTCAACCGCCACTCCAAACTACTGGCGGTCATGTATACATGCAGAGGAATATGATTGCAGGCGCCATTTGCACGAGCGACGGTAACTCCCCCGTTATGTAGTGGAAAATTGCACCAGGATTCAACGCCACTTCGCAGAAGAAAATCACCTGTTACGCAAAAGGACAACACTTCGTGCGACAACCGCGTGATCGGCGCATTGAAACTGGGTAACTGACAGTAGAGGCTGGTCGAATCGCGAGAATAAACATAATCAGCGAAATTCGGGTTTAACATCCAACCGTTTGATGGATTTGACGGACATTTCAAAACCTTTGGCCTAGGTGTCATGCTGGCCACGTTGTCACGGATACGAACAGTATAGGATCCACCGCATTCACCGAGATAATCTCCAGCAACCAGAATACCCAACCCTACGTTCGGATAGGTAAACCCGCTTTCGGATAACGAGCGCGTATCATAGATTGTTTTTGTCACCGACCGGATATGGGGAGGAAGCTGGTTATTGAAATCATCCGTGTACAGGACAATTCCCAAGTGGATCTGCCGCTCGTTGTTCAGGCAGGAGGCTTCAATCGCCATCCGCTGGGCGTTAGCCAGCGCAGGCAGAAGAAAGCTCGCCAGAATGGCAATGATTGCGATTACCACAAGCAGCTCAACCAGTGTAAAACGCCGCATCATGACGTTCTCCTATTATTCTATAGCAGCAACAGAATCACGCAGAATCAACGGGATGTCCAAATGTACCTCATGAGTTGTGAGTGCCCGTTTTTCAATTTTTGCCAACAGCAGTTTGACAGTATGCGAAATGATGGCTTCATAGGGAAAGGCCGCTGTCGTCAGGGGCGGGATGATCGACTGTGATTGCGGCACGTTATCAAACCCGACAACCGACAACTGCCCCGGAATCGAAACACCGTTTTTATATGCCCACTGATAAACACCAAAGGCCATCTGGTCATTGCCGCAGATGATCGCAGTTACCTTCCTCTGCCCGTATAGCAGGTCTGCTCCTGCATATCCGCTGTCACTGGAATCGTCGCCCGGGAAGATCATTGCCTCGTCCAGCTTCTGCTTTTTTCTGTGGTAGAAGTCTTTCATCGCTTCGACCACTTCGCCTTCCTGTTCCAATCGGGTGGATGAAGAAACATATCCGATCTGGCGGTGTCCAAGCGACCAGAGGTAATCGAGAATCTTCTGCATCAGCTTTACAAACCCAAGACTGACTGGCGCCATCGTATCGCGGATATTCGTGACTACAGGAATTGCACCGCATAACTTCTGCGCTTCCTCCGGCGAAATCTGGGGCAGTAGGTTGATGACGCCGTCGACCAATCCCGTTGATAGTTGCCGGAGGACGTCTTCGCCCATCTCATGGCCGCGACCGCTCAGGCTGATCATCGGATGATATGAAAATTTGTGCAACTCATCGGCAAGTGCGTCCAGAAAAAGTGCCGTCCCCGCATTTCTGCATTCATTGACGACAACCCCGATCAACCGTGTCGCCGGATTTTTCAGCGCTTGCGCATAAAATGCCGGACGGTAATCGAGCTTGCGGATCACAGTCTGGATCTTGTCTTTGATCGCCGGACTGATGACACGATTTCCGCTGAGGGCATGGGACACCGTACTCGGCGACACCCCGACCTCGCGTGCGACATCAATGATGGTAGCCCCCTTCTTTTTCATCTTCCCCCTTTCGGTATTTCACATACGCAGTAATCAAAACAATAGCGGTAATCACCACGCGCAGTCAAAACGTTTTGATTAAATATACCCAATTCCTCCCGTTTGTCAAGTTTCATGGCAACCTATTGGCTTTAAACACGTTAGAGTGATTGGGCTTGCGTAGTTCAACTCAGAAACAGAGATCAGGTTGCTTCCTATCATCAAATTCTATAAGCAATATAGTTGAACTTCTCATAAAAGCTGAATGTATCTGATCTTGACGGATATGAGTTATTACATCATCTTCTTCGTAAGTGGACTCTTCTTTTCAATACCGGAATCAGTTTTAAAATTATCTACAATATAAATTAGGCCGCTTTGTCAGTAACTGCAGGCGTACCGTCATCGCCTCCGATTGCGTTGTTGAATGTCGAAATGAAGGGGCAACATCAGATGACCTGCTCAACGAATGGTGGACTCT
>QKHZ01000114.1 GCA_003249795.1 bacterium
GGCTACTGGAAGTGCTACCGGTTGTCTGGCAAACGGTCGGGCTTCTCGGATTTCTGATTCTGTACGTGCGGTTTGTCTTCGGATTTATTTCAAGACGGTTTGAGCGGCAGGCGGATCTGGCATCGGCCGAGATCATGGGCACCAGCCTGCCGCTACGCACGGCACTCGAAAAAATCGGCCTCGCCTACGGCAATATCCGCAACGCCAAAAGCTGGCACCATATCGGCATTGCAGAACGCGTGCAATACCTGCTCTACGCGGATATCGACCCGATCGTCTGCCTGCGACACAACCGCGCAGTGCACAGGATGAAGCGGGAAGGATATGTACTCGTCCTCTGCTGGGTCATCTGGAGCGCATGGCAGACAGGCTCAGGGCTTGACGAACTTGACCTGATGCAATCCGGCATCCAGTCACAAGCAGGCCAGCACATCAGCGGCGGGTTAGAACAGAGCGAACTTGCCCACTGGCGGCGGGTGCGGATGCTGATCCCGGACTCCGCTGAAGCGTCGCTGCGGTTGGCAGAGATCCTGCAGAACCGGCCGGACACAACACCATCACACAAACAGATGGTCCGATTACTGGCAGAAGAAGCCTTGCGAAACGCGTCCACCACGCAGGAAATAATGCGGGCACAGGCAATCCTTCAGAAAATAAATCAGGAAACAAAAACAGAACCGATTCCGTAAGGGCAAAAATCAGCGCAGCGCATCTGAATGATTTTCAGAAAAGTCAATCAGGATACAGGAATCGTGAAGAAGAAGGTGCTGCCAATTTCGGGCTCACTTTCGACCCAGATCTTTCCGCCATGACCTTCTTCAATGATCTGCCGGCAGATCGGCATCCCGAGACCGGTGCCTGTTGAATGGTGATCGATCGATTCGATCTGCTCGAACTTTGAAAAGACTTTGTTCAGGTTCTGCTGCGAAATCCCGATCCCGGTATCGGTCACCGAAACCCGGAGCTGGTCAGCGATGCCGCCTGCAGCGCCCTGGCTGTCAAGCGCTTCAACCTTGACAGAAATCGAACCCTCTTCTGGCGTGAACTTGATTGCATTGGACAAAAAGTTCATCAACACCTGCATGATGCGATCCTTATCCAACCGAACTGTCGGGATTTGGCCGATCACCTCACTGGTCAGATTCTGCTTTTTCTGCGAGGCAAGGGACGTGCTGTTCATCACGGCGTTACGAATAATCAGGGAGATGTCATACTCCTCAAAGAAGTAATCCATCTTACCGGCTTCCATCTTCGTCAAATCAAGGACGTCATTGATCAGGCGCGTCAAACGCTCGCCTTCGTCATAAATGATCTGCAGATACTCGCGCCGCTCCTTCTCATCATCGACCATCCCCTCCATCAGCAGGGTTTCCGAGTACGCCATAATCGAGGTCAAGGGCGTGCGCAACTCGTGGCTGACAAGAGACAGGAAGTCGTTTTTCATCGAATCAATCTGCCGCAGTTTTTTCACTTCATGGCTCAGCTTCAAGTCGCGGCACACGACCACATAACCGACCGGAAGCGAATGGCCGGGAGCGCCGACCGGCGTCAGCGTCAAACCGAACTTCTCTTCAATACCGCGCAAGTCAATTGAGATTTCTTCCTCTTCAGCGCCGATCATCTGCTCAAGTTTGGCAATCATCTCGGCAACAGCAGGCGGCAATACCTCCGCATAAGGACGGCCCATCACATCCGCACGGCGGATATTCAGCATATACTCAATCGTCGCATTCAGCAGATTGATCTGGCCTGCTGCGTCCATCGCCAGGATCCCCATCGGGACGCTCTCGACCATATTGCGCAAAACCGTCGCCGCCTCTTCGATCTTGTCACGGAAGCTGAAGGTATCCAGCACCGCACCGGCTTCGCGCGCCAGCATCGACAGCTGCATCCTCAGTTCCCGCGTAAAGCCGGACGTCTCGAAATTAACCCACAGGAAAATCACACCGCATGTGGATTCCACTCCCGGAAGCGGCAGCAGCAGGATCGACTGAAACTCTTCATTTTCCGGAGGATGGTCAACCGGAATGACTGCGACCTCCTGTGTTTGGCAGGCCCATTCGACCAGACGCTCATCGGCATAAATGCCGTCGGTCATCAACTCACGCGCGAGCTCCAGTTCTCCTGCAAAATTTCGCACCAACATCCGCGCATAGGAGAACGGAACAGCCTCATCCAGCAAAATCTCAATCTGATCCAAAAGGTCGTCACGCGATTTGCATTTCTTGAGCGGCACCAGTTTTTTCTGAAACCCGGAAAGACGATCCAGCGCACGCGAGAGCTCCTGCACTCGTGCATCGTTTGAGGAATAACCCGCATCCTGTTTCTCTTGCGGTTGATCCGGTATCTGACTGCTCATGAACGCTCCCACCACATCTAACGTTCCTGCTTATTCAGGTAAACGCAACGCCTCGGTCACTGCGGTTTATTTTTAACGGCTTTGTGCAATCAGGTCGAAAAAGTCGCCTGCCTTTTTCATCTCGGTAATCAGCAACCCGCTGACGTCATCCAGAAACGGCACATCCAGATTAAAATGCTGCCAGCTCTGCAGGTTAACTTCTTCCATCATCGCGTCACCCGGACTGCCAATGCCGAACCCACGCGCGAGGATATCGCCCATATGGACACAAAAAACCATCTCACGATCATCGCGCGCCTGCGTCGGGCTATGATGCAGACGCGACGCATTGCGCAACTCCATCGGAAGCCGCCACTTTTCAGCAATCCAGTCGCCAACCTGCGCGTGGTCAAAACCGAGAACCTCGCGCTCCGCCTTGCGGATCGTGCTGGGATTGGCCAAGAGCCACTCAAACACATCGCCATACTCTTTCGGCAGGCAAAGCGCTAGAATCAGTTTTCCCAGATCATGAATCAAGCCGCCGACAAATGCGTCTTCCGGCTGTAGAGCTGTGCCGAGTTTTGTGGCAACCACCTTTGCCGCCAAGGCGGTACCCAAGCTGTGCTCCCAGAACGCGGGAAGATCCAGCAGGTTTGAATCGCGGCCTTTACTGAGATCAAACACCGACGCGGCCAGCGCAATCGTTTTCACTTTATTGAACCCGAGAATGACAATCGCGTGCTGGACAGAACGGATCTGCCCGGGAAATCCGTAATACGCACTATTAACCAGCTTCAGAACCTTGGCCGTCAGCGCCTGATCCTGCTCAATCACGCGACCGATATCGGCGGCATTGGTCATGGGAGAATTTGCCATATCCAGAATCTTGCCGATCACCGTCGGCAACGTGGGCAGATCCTGCGTTGATTCGATTTTACGCCGCGCCTTGGCCGAATCCATTACCATCGCAATAAACCTTTATGGCAATCCGGGGACAGACCCCGGCTTGATCGTAACCAAATGACGAACGACAATGCGCTTGAGCGCCCCCATCACGGCAGTATCCGGCACGTTTGAAAAACGCAGCTGCACCGCCATGGCGATTTCACGCATCCGTTCCCGTTCTTCCTGACTGGCATCCTGCAGGATCGCAGGCCGCTGTGCTGCAGCCGAGGCCTGTTCGCTATCCGCCGCGTCATCCTCCACCAGAACCTCGGTAATGCCCCACGCCCCCATTCGCTTGATAAACATCGGCGTCAGGCGCGCTGCTGCAGGAATAACAGTCCGGCCGCGGTCGTCCTCAATCGCCTGCGCGACGATCATACCGGGACGCAACTCCTGAACCGGAACCCGTTTGACTGCCATCCGTTCTCCCGTAATCCCTGTCATATCCGAATCGCAAGACGACTTCACGTCCCCCGAAAACCGGCGAACCCGACCTGCCATCAAGTTTGATCGCATTCTATATAACCCGCATGATAAACATACGTTTGACGGCCAGACATTGTCAAGCGAAAAGGATCACCGCGAAGCGCCTTGTGCAACAATGAAGCGCATCCGCCACATCATCGCACAAATGGCATGTTGAACATAATCAATCCGAATTTCTCCGGCGCGACGATCCTGTAAGAGCAAAGCCGCTTGCAACGCCTTGTCGACAGGCCCCCAAGAAGTGCGAGGAATCCCTCCGGCAAGTTCACCGCCGCGAACCTGCGCGAGCAGTAAAAACGTACAGGCAAGCTCGGAAGCGACATTGATTCTGTTGATCAGCGCACGGTCATCACTCATCCACATCCCCGTCGCCAGCAACCCTTCCAGGCGGATTGCCGTCGGACACGTTCTGGCGGTTTCGCCGAACGAGCCATACGCCGGATGCCGTCCGTCCAGACAAAGCCGGTCAAGCATCTGGTTGCAGATTTTCGTCACATGCTCTTTCAGTTCGTCACGCGTCATCGGATGCGACGGGCTTTTATCCCAATACCGCCACAATCGCTCGGCCATCAGAAGAAACCAGTGATCCGGAGGGTATTGCCCGATTTTTTTACGGTCACGCGTCAGATACGCTGCACCCTCCATTGCGGCCTTCAACCACTTCGGGTCTTGATCCAGCTCATATAACTTCAGCAATCCCAGCATCGCTTCGCCCGGATAAAATAAAGAGATCCAATCGGCATCTGCTGCTGGTTCTTCAGAGTACTTTGATTGAAACGATCCATCAGCACGTTGCATATGCAGGATACTCATGCCAAGCCCCTGCAGTGTCGACAAGGGAATATCCACACCATCGACATTCGATGCGTCCGAAAGCGCAATCAGCGCGAGGCCGTTTCCGCCGAGTTTGACCACCGGATCGTCATCCTCATCACCACCCAGCTTGTCCGGATCGCTCCACACCGCAATCGCACCGGGCCATGCCTTGACCTTTCCCATATGGCTCTGCAAATACAAACAGGCCTTTTTGATAGTTTCGGTGAATTTTTGTGCTGGGTTTTGCCGCTGTACCATTGCAAGCGCGTAGATTGCACCGGCATGGCGCAGGAGATTATATTTTTCAGGATTATACTTTTTTTCACGATCCGGATCGAGATTGCGACGATAAGAAAAACGACCGTCCTCATCACACTGTTTTTCCAGATACTGCGCACCAAGCAGAACCGCCTGCGGCAATGACCACGCCTGCGATTGCGATGAACCGTTTGATGAATCGTCTGTCGAGGAACTCTTCGCCGCCGGTTCAAGCAGTTCCGGTTTTCCCTCCTGCGCCTCAGCAATACGCATGATACAGAAAACGCAAAACAACAAACAGCAAACGGCATAAACGCTATTCCCGCCAATCGTACAACGCGGTCGTCTAGACAGTTTACGATTCCGTTGACAGCCTTGCTGCTGCATACGCACACCACTCCTTTTCCGATACCAAATCAGCCAGCAATATTTTAGTGAGAACAGAATGAACTATTATTGCGTATTCACGTTTATAACGTTAAGCAAAGCATCAACAATCGCAAAGAATCCTTCAGAACCATAAAACAAGGGTATCTACCCGCAAGTGCCGGTCAAGGAAATTCGACAAAGACGTTTTTTTGCCGGTGCGCCGTTTCTTACGATTTACACAGCTGTCGGCTTGTGATAAGATACTCCGCGTCGGCATGAGAAAATACAGGCTCTGTTTTGACAACGACTTGAGACATTCTCATTGCCGGTAAGACAGCACAACCAACAACAGACAACCATGATCCATGACAGGACAACCATGATTCTGACAAACGACAACAAATCGCCGTCAACTCCCGCTATCCAGCCAATCCCCCCGACAACCCGTTCATCTGCCAATCCTCGCAACAGAAACGCCATCATCCTGTTGCTTCTGGCTGTATGGACGACATGGGGTTTACTGACGACTCATCTTTACGCTGAAGACGCGCTGGCGCAGGCGCGGATGCTTGAAGGACGCGACGAACCGCTTGCGGCATCAATGCAGTATATCCTCGCCGCACAACAAGCACGGCAAACCGCACTGCAAAACGGTGAGGACGCCCCCGCCCTGTGGGCACGCGTCGCATTCTGTTATGAAAAGTCCTTTGTCCTCAGCCGTCAGACAGGTGAGTGCGAAGATCTTGTCCGCAAGCTTGCCACTGACGACAAAGACGCTCCGGCATGGCTGAATACGTACAAACTCTGGAAGCGCGCAGAACTTGCCCTTGACACAGGAAAACCGGACGACGCCCGAAAGATCCTCGCCCCGTTGAATCTGCCGACGGCGTGGTTCGTGCTTGGCCCTTTTGACAATGAAAACGGCCGTTCGTTCGACACCCCGTTCATCGACGAAACCGACAAGCCCTTCAGTCTGAATGCGATCATGGGCAAACAGCGCGAAGTGCAGTGGCGCACGTGCCAAGTCCAAAGCCCGATGGCAACCGCTTTCTTGGGCAAGTGGTTGCGTCCTG
>QKHZ01000036.1 GCA_003249795.1 bacterium
AGAAGCGCGTCTTGTGCTGGACAGCAATCTGATCACAGACAGGCCTTGTATGCCGAGCAACTACCCGCTGGATGCTGCAGAATACAAACTTCCAGAAACCCTACTCAAGTCATTTAAGCTAGAAATTGTCAGAGAAAACGGAACTGTAGAAACGGTGCGAGATGAAACTTGTAATCGTCATCGACTGGTCAAAGCGCCACTGACTGGAAAAGTCAAAGCACTGCGGCTAACGACAGGATCGAACTGGGGCGACACAAACGAAGCCAGAATTTTTTCATTTGATTTCCATTGATCGATAGAACAGCGAAACGACATTCCATACAAAAGGGGCTTTCCTGGAAAGGAACGCCCCACATTTACACTGAAGCCGTTTTTAATGAGCGCGCGCTACTTTCCTTCACGCAGACGCAAACCGCAGATCTCGTGTAAGCCACCACTTTTGGCTACTTTGGCAACGGTCTTTTCCACATCGTAAGCCACCCGACGCCACTCAACCGCTTTACCGTCAAAGACGACATAGCAACTGCGGATGTCACGGTCACGCGGCTGTCCGACAGATCCGACATTGATAATCGCGCGTTTTCCGCTAAGCGCATACCGATTGTCGAACCGGATAGGAAGATAGAACTCAGTATCGCCCTCTTCGATCACACCGGGATAATGCGTGTGGCCAATGAATGCAATCGGCCGGTTCATCGCGGCAAAAATATCTTTCAGCTTTGACTGTTCCTGCCCCGGATCAGAAGGCAATACGTACTCTGTAATTGGCTGGCGCGGTGAGCCATGCATCACTTCAAAACCATCAAGTTCCGCAATCGGATCAAGATTGCGCAAAAAAGCCCACCGACGTTGCCGATCAGGGTTTCCATCCGAGGGCTTAAGTTGCTGGCGGGCAAATTCAACGGCGGCATACGCAATCGGATTGAAACCTTCTGCGTCATGCAAAACCGCATAATCATGATTACCGCAAATATTTAGCGTACAACGCTGCTGCACAAGATCGATGCACGCCGCCGGATCAGGGCCGTACCCAATTGTATCACCGAGATTAATAATTGAATGAATCCCTTGCGCGTCAATATCGGCTAGAACCGCGCGCAGAGCTTCAATATTGGCATGAATATCCGATAGGATCGCAACCGGTAACTGTGACATCGGCGTGCCTCCTGCAGGACAAGAACCAGCCGGGATTTCTCAGGCAGGCAACATGAAATAAAAGGGGCCAACCCTCATGGGCCAGCCCCTTAACAACATTTCAATCAGTTAACAGCGATGACTTCTGTCACTTCCGGAACCGACTCGCGAATTCGCGCTTCAACTCCATGCTTCATTGTAATCGCCGCGTGCGGACAACCGTGGCAGGCACCCTTCAGGCGAACCTTGACCACCGTCCCCTCAATAGCAACCAACTCGATATCACCGCCATCCATCTGAAGCCCCGGACGGATCTGGTCAATAACTGCCTTGATTTTCTCTTCCATGACAGTATCCTTTCATTGATATTCGCATAGCCAAAATATAGTCGCCCACTTATCGATAAGTATGACTCACTAAATACTGTCTATGCAATCAAACTATCCCTTCACCGCTTTCTTCAATTCTTCAACGCGATTGGTCTTTTCCCATGTGAAGCTGTCTTCCGAACGACCAAAGTGGCCAAGAGCTGCTGTCGGCAGATAACGCGGCTTCAGCAGGTCGAGGCTCTCGATGATGCCGGCCGGACGAAGATCAAACACCTTGTCCACAGCCTTGGCGATCAACTCTTCATCGACTTTACCGGTACCGAAGGTTTCGACCAGAATCGACAGCGGCTTGGCAACGCCAATCGCATAAGACAATTCGACTTCGCATTCGTCAGCGAGGTCAGCTGCAACGATGTTCTTGGCAACCCACCGTGCGGCATATGCAGCCGAGCGGTCAACCTTTGAAGGGTCTTTACCGGAAAATGCACCGCCACCGTGACGGCCACGGCCGCCATAGGTGTCAACGATGATCTTACGACCTGTCAGACCGCAGTCACCGTGAGGACCACCGATAACAAAACGGCCTGTCGGGTTAACGTGATAAATCGTGTTATCATCAAGCAGGTTCCCAGGCAGGGTCTTCTTCGCCATAGCGATCATATCATTCTTGATCGTTTCATACTCGACATCGTCATCGTGCTGGGTGCTCAAGAGAACTGTGTGAATTCGGATAGGCTTCTTGTCTTCGTATTCAACAACAACCTGACTTTTGCTATCCGGACGCAGATAGGTAAAATGCCCCTGTTCGCGCGCTTCAGTCATAACTTTCAAAAGCTGATGCGAAAGCATGATCGGCATCGGCATCAGTTCAGGCGTTTCCTTACAGGCGTAACCAAACATGATGCCCTGGTCACCAGCTCCCTGTTCAGCGTGCAGGCCCATACCAGCAGTCACACCTTGCGAGATATCAGAAGACTGTTTGCCCAGCGTATTCATGACTGCGCAGGTCTTCCAGTCAAAGCCCATCGCAGCATCGGTATAACCAATCGACTTGATAACCCCGCGAACGAGATCCTGAATATTAACAATTGCGTTACTGGTAACTTCTCCGGCGACCAGCACAAGACCGGTGGTGCACAGCGATTCACATGCTACACGACTTTTGGGATCCTGCTCCAGCATTGCATCCAGCACAGCATCCGAAATCTGGTCACACACTTTGTCCGGATGGCCCTTGCTGACACTTTCCGAGGCAAACAGGGTACGACGTCCCATTCCTTACTCCTTTCCCAACGTTTAACTATTCCCACTCAAACGGTTTCCCGTACATATTCAAAATAATCTCTCTGGCATCGGGCAGACCAACTTTGTATCGAAACACTGACAGAGATAAAACAGGTTCCTTCATACAAAGGAACCCTCAAAACAAATAATACCAATATTTTTCACAAAACTCAAGCAATGAAAACACAGCAAGAAAAAAAATCAGGCTTCCGCAGGAAGCGGCTCATTTTCTGACAACGGATTACGCGTAGTAAGCGGATTCACAAACCGGCAAAATCGCGTAGCCTCACACGACACCATATTCGAGCATCCCACAGCAGCCACCTTCCCCTTTACTGTTTCCGCCAGTGCTTCAACCATCTCTGATTTTTCAGAACAGAACATTGTTTTCTTGCTAATCATCGAATGTACCTTTTCTATCTAAGGACAACACCACCCCCATCGTACGGCTATATGCCTCCCGCGCCAATTTCTACCGGATGGGAACGAATCAAGGCTATCCATCCTATCGGACTTTGCAAGTGGAAAGTTAGAATCTAAATTCAAGAGATCAGCTTTCACCCACACAAAGCCCAATCACCCGCCAGTCGCCAATCAACCTATCTTATTACAAAAAAAAGAGTTACACACATAAGCCAAATTTTCCAATAACATAACAGTCACCGCCAAACAATTCGATCATGATTTCACAGGTTTGGTGAATTTATCAAAAAGTCTGGCCGATAATCTTAGAGGATGCTGCTGAGACAATGGTGATGCAGTATGATATAAAATAGCAAGGATCTCAGTATCAACTTGACAGTAGATCCATATACTATGAATGCCACAAATTCCCTGCTTGCAACTTGCGCGCAAGGAACAAATAAAAATACAACTCATTGCAGGAGAACATAATGAGACATGCGGTTGCGCCACTTTTTCTCGTTGGACTGGCCGGGGCGATCCTTACCAGCGGTTGCGGCGCGAACCCAACCCAAGCTGTTCAAGGACTGTTTAAAAAAGACGGTGCGACTGAAGCAGAAAGCAAGAAAACAATTTCCCGCACAGCTGTTCCCGGCGAAAACGACCAGAAATATATAGAAGGCAGTCTGGAACAACAACTTCATGCCCTGCGCCAGCAATACCAGCAGGAACAGGAGCAACTCAGGGACTGTGAAGCAAAACGGGAAGAATATGCACAGCGCGCCCGCGAATACAGTTCCCGCCTGGATGTGACCAAAAGCCGCATGGCACGTCTTGAAAAGGTTATGTCTGCGATAGAAACAGACGGAGAGGCATTCTTTGATAAAAAATCATCTTCGACCAATACAGCCCCTGCTTATGCAACGCAAACACCGGCAACGCAGTCAAGCCCTTACTCCAAAACGCACAATGGCGTCGCAGAAAACAGCATTGAATCTCTGTTGACTGGCGGGCCGGATCTTGAACCACCGCTGAAATCGGGTCAAAACAACACGCGCATGGCAGATAGCGGTTTTGCTGTGGAAGGCGACACTTGGGTAACATCCAGCGATAATACATCCAAGCCCCCCGCCCTTCAGATGCAGTCTTCCAGAGCACCGGCAAGCGCACCGATAGCGACAGGCAATATGAAGGCAACAAAAGTGCTGGCCTGTGAAGGCGAAGGCAAGCAACTCGTAATCATTCTTGACGCAGGACAGAAAGATGGAGTCCAAAAAGGGGCATACTTTTCCATCCAGACCAAGACAGGGCAAAAGGTTATCGCTGTTGTCACCGACGTCTATCCATCTTGCTCTCGTGCAGTGCTACACCCGCAATACAGCCAAGGGGTTGTCAACCTTCAGGATCCGGCCACTCAAGTCAGCAGCCTTCCGTAATAAGGGCTAAGGACACCATAACCGGATCCAGCCCCCCGTCCTGTGATCAGAAATTAAGAACTCGGCCATACAGAACGAAATGGCCGAGTTTTTTGCTTGAGCAAGTTCTTTATCCGCATATACTTTTTGAAGTTGGGGTAAGAATTTCCGGAGCTGAAGTTCCATGGTGGCATGCACGGATTTCTACAGAAATTACACGTGACGTAAGGACACGCCATGAGCATGTTAAAGGATTTTGTCAAATTTTTCGGAGCGATGCTGGCCGGACAACAAAATGCGTCGGCCAAGTTTCTAGAATCGCTTTCCAGTTCGGAACGCTACATCCGCTGGGGCGATGAGCGCGAGGATCAGCGTGATTTCATAACGGCGCTTGGCATGGCAGAGTCATGTAACGATGCCGACGCCCCGAAAGCGGAAGTCTTGCCGCGCAAATATAACGCGATGTGCAACTCGGCAATCGGCGCTATCCGACTGATGATCAAGCGACACCAGTCAAATACTCAAAACATCATGGAAGCCAAACGACAACTGCAGAACGAAGCCCGAACGGTCGCAGAACTTCTGAAAAAATCCATGGCCAATATCCAGCGCCTGAAAAGCGAAGGCAGTCTGATCAAAGCCAAGGACGAAGAGAAACATACGGAAGAGTTGAAAGTCAAACTCATGTCACTGAAAAAACAGGTTGATACCGCCGAATCCGACCTGCAGGTCACAACCGGTTTCGGTAATCTGATTACAGAAGCAGAAGAGATTTTACGCCGGGTCGAAACCGCACTTGCCGGTCTTACGATGAATCAGGAGCTTCCTTCTGCAACCGTCAGCAGTATCCAGCAACAGATTGGCAAACGTCTGAGCGAGATCAGAGCAGAGTTGCAAGCATTACAGAACGGGTAATTCATGCGCGTCATTGCCGGCAGTGCACGCCGGATTTTACTGAAGGTCGTTGAAGGTTCGGAAACGAGACCGTTTCTGGAAAAAGCTCGGGGTGCGCTATTTAATGCACTGGCAGCGTATGTTCCGGATGCGACCGTTTTGGACTTGTATGCAGGAAGCGGCGCGCTTGGCATTGAGGCATTAAGCCGAGGGGCATCCCGTTGCGTTTTTGTTGAAAAAGACCGCACCTGTGCCGAGTGCCTTCGGCAAAATCTGCGCAGTTGCAAACTCGAAGCCTCAGCTCAGGTCTTGGCTCAACCGGTTGAAAATGCTCTACAAGGATTGCGGCAGACATTTGACCTGATTTTCATGGATCCGCCATTTCGCCTTAACCCGGAGTGGAATCAGGAAGATACCGCACAGTCCATGATGAAAGAGTCGGCACGTTTACTTGCCGATGACGGGCTCCTGATCTTCCGTTACGAGCAGGATAAAACCGACGCCCCCGTCTGGCCGGAGTTAGAGCTACTTAGAGACCGCAAGTATGGGCGAAGCCGGGTCTGTATTTACGGGCACCCGGAAGCAGATGACGAATCTCAAAGTGGTAAAAACGAGGCGCCAGAACCGGAACTGGATCAGGAATAGTTTTGCGGCACCAAACAAAAAAAATAACGATACAGGATAAAACGAGGCAATGAAGGACTCCACCACCCTGAACGCCATGCAGGTTGACCTCAACGAACTCGTTGAGGAATATCTGGCTGCACGGGACAAATCCGGTGAGAACAAACAGGCAACGCAATTAAACCGTATCCGC
>QKHZ01000086.1 GCA_003249795.1 bacterium
AATTATACGCGATATATGCAGCAAGGAATCATGCGTTATAGTGGGACGATGTGCAAATTTTATCCTCAAAGACAATTCCAATTGCTTCAATGTGTTCATTCACGCAAACAACGAATTCAGAAAATTAAGAATCATCAATAACAACACGACCAAAACTACGTTTTCAAACAAGGAACTCGAACAATCTGATCGTAAACGTTCAAACTACTGCAAAAAATACACAGGGCGCGACTGGCGGGACTGTACCAACTACCATGTGACGATCGACAGTTCCCTTTATACGACTGAACTGATAGCAGAAAAACTCATAGGCATGCTGCAAAGAACGATGTTCTATCCTTCCCCCTCACAGATTAAAATCCAACCTGTCCGGGATGCCAATTAACAAAAGGCAGAGGAAAGACCGAAGTGAGGCGGACTTTCGATTTACTCCTCTTCGCATCACTTTCTTAGCCATAAAGTGTTCCCATCTACCTGATTGCTTCTGCATCATTCGCTTTGCCCGGATATCTCTGTGTCGTCGATAGGTCTGCATGCCACAGAATCACTTTGCTGACAATTGCAACTGGGTGCCGGATCTCAATGCATAAATCGCGGCATGCCGCCTGAGATCATCCAGGCGCAATTTGTAAAAATTGAGATTTGACCTGACGGGTTCAGTAACTGAGGTCGGAGCTGATATGGCAACAGAAATACTCCCTCCTTGAGAAAAATCAGGAAACATTTAAAGTTAATGTATTGATGGAAGGGTCAATATTGCCGGGGGATATAATTCTAACTGGGGCAACGGGGGGGATTATAATAGTCGTTGCTCTGGCTTGAATGATATTGTTAGATATTTGAAGATAGACAATTTCAAGGGCTGACCCTAAAATCAATTATACTCGGTTTTGTCGCGGTCGGACTGCATACCCTCATCGCCCGTAACGGTGAACAGAGAAGGAGTGTCTGGTATTTCCTGCCACGACGCAAAGTCTGAAAAAAAAGACAATGAAAGCCGATGGACGGCGGATCTTAAGGGGCAAGCCCACAGGTTTAAAATTCATGAGTTGAATCAGTTACAGGTTGCTGCGATGCATGATGGAAATAAGCGGTTATAGCCTTGAAATCGATCGAGCCGAGGAAGAATGCCCGTCGGCGCAAAAAACATGAAAGGGAAAGTCATGAGCAATCGAATCCGCGTCAGTCATCCGATCTACAATCTTCTCCCCACTGAAATAGAAGGCTTCAACTCTCTGGCTGAACTGGCCCTTGATATGCGCTGGTCGTGGGATCATGCCACCGACGAAGTGTGGCGGCAGCTTGATCCAGAATTATGGGAAATCACCCATAACCCCTGGGTGGTCCTGCAGACGGTATCCCGCGATCGGATTGAGCGGGTGTTGGGTGATCCTATGTTCCGCACGAACGTTGATGGGCTGGTGCGGAGCATGCATGAGACGATGGCGGCGCCCGCGTGGTTTCAGCAGCAACACTCGCCGTCGCCTTTGACCTGTGCCGCATATTTCAGTATGGAATTCATGTTGAGCGAAGCCTTGCCCATCTACTCGGGTGGGTTGGGTAACGTGGCTGGCGATCAACTTAAAGCCGCCAGCGATCTGGGCGTGCCGGTG
>QKHZ01000234.1 GCA_003249795.1 bacterium
CTGGAAAACGTCCGTTTCCACGCCGAAGAAGAACTGCTGAACAAGTACGCCAAGCAGGATGAAGAAACCCAGAAGAAGATCGACGACTTCTGCAAAGAACTGGCCAGCTACGGCGACGTGTACGTCAACGACGCGTTCGGCACCGCACACCGCGCCCACGGCTCGACACAGGGCGTAACCAAGTACATCGACACCTGCGTCTGCGGCTTTTTGATGGAAAAAGAAGTCAAGTACTTCAGCGACGTTCTGGCTGCACCGGAAAGCCCGTTTGTGGCGATCCTCGGCGGCGCGAAGGTTTCGGACAAGGTCATGGTTATCGAAAACCTGCTCGAAAAGGTCAACACCATCATCATCGGCGGTGCGATGGCTTACACCCTGATGAAGGCGCGTGGCGAAAAGATCGGCATCTCCATGGTCGAAGAAGACAAGCTCGACGTTGCCAAGAACGTCTTCACCAAGGCCAAGGAAAAGGGCGTTGACATCCTGCTTCCGATCGACCACAAGTGCGCAACCAAGTTCGACGTCGACGCACCGGAAGCAGTCGCGGATGAAATTCCGGACAACATGATGGGTCTCGACATCGGTCCGAAGTCGATCAAACTCTTCAGCGACGCCATTGCCAAGGCCAAGACAGTTGTCTGGAACGGCCCGATGGGCGTGTTCGAAAAGCCTGAATTTGCTGCAGGCACGTTTGCGATTGCCGATGCAGTTGCGGCAGCCGACTGCGTCTCGATCATCGGCGGCGGCGATTCGGTCAGCGCGGTGAAGAAGTCAGGCAAGGCCGACAAGATGACGCACATCTCCACCGGTGGCGGCGCCAGCCTCGAGTGCCTCGAAGGCAAAACCCTCCCGGGCGTTGCAGCACTCGACGAAGCCTGAGTTGGTGTAGAACTGCCAACACGGCAATCGGCTGCACCACAGTTATAAAACAGAAATAATCAAGACGGACGGTTTCCTTTAGAGGATGCCGTCCGTTTTTTCTTTTGTCTGCGGAGATGATGGACAACTGAAGACAGTAAACATCATCAATAGAACTTCGGAACGGAAAAGAATTCCGGCCTTGACAGAACGCAAAACACGCGGACAATAAGTTGTCACCAAATCGAATTCCGAGAATGACACACCTCCAACTGAGGAGCAAGCACACATGCCTGATGCAGAAACAAACGCAGTGGATATCAACCCGCTTCTGGCCAAGATGGAAAGCGTCGGCGCCAGCGACCTGCACCTGAAAGTAGGCTCCCCTCCGATCTACCGCGTGAAGAACGTAGCCCAGCGCATAAAGGCAGAACCGCTTCATATGGAAGAGCTCTCCGCAGGATTGCTGAAGATGCTTGATGACGAGCAGAAAGCGGCGCTGAAGGAAAACGGCAGCGTCGACTTTGCCTACAGCGTTCACGGCGTGGGGCGTTTCCGCGTCAGCATCTTCCGTCAACGCGGCGCACTCAGCTGCTCTGCGCGTCGGGTCAACACAAAAATCCCGACCGTAGAAGAGTTGATGCTGCCGCCCGCGGTCTCGCAGATCAGCCTGATTCAGGACGGTCTCGCCCTTGTCGTCGGCATTACCGGCTCGGGGAAAAGCACAACCCTTGCGGCACTGATCAACCAGATCAATAAAAACCGCAAGGCGCATATCCTGACAATTGAAGACCCGATCGAATTCGTCTATCACGACGACAAATCATTTGTTAACCAGCGCGAAATCGGCATTGACGCACCGGACTTCCATATCGCCCTGCGTGCGGCGCTGCGGCAGGATCCCGACGTGATTCTGCTTGGTGAGATGCGCGACCGCGAGACAATGGAGACGGCGCTGTCTGCAGCAGAAACCGGCCACCTTGTTTTCGGGACGCTGCACTCTGTCAACGTCGTGCAGACGGTTGGCCGGATTCTCGACTTCTTCCCCCCCGAGCGACAGGCAGGCATGCGGCAAGTCCTCGGAATGACACTGAAAGCCGTCATCGCCCAGCGCCTGCTGACAGGGATCACCGCCGACTATCCGCGCGTCCCTGCGGTGGAGTTGATGATTGTCAACGCGATCATGCGCAAACATATTCTTGACGCCGAAGACCTCAAGATCAGCGACGATATCCGAGCAGCGGCCAAAGACGGCCTGCAGGACTTTAACATGAGCCTGTACCGGCTTGTGAAAAAGAAATTTGTCTCCGAAGAAGAAGCGCTGACCCACAGCCCCAACCCCGAGCAGCTTCGGATGCAACTGAAGGGCATGGTGCTCAATCAGGATCAGCAAACGGTATGATCAGCGCTGCCGACCAAGACCACCCATCGCTTCTTGGATTGCTGCTGATAGCAGTCAGCGGCATTGCAGCCTTCAGTCTGTGCGGAACGCTATATCACCAGCAGGCGCAAGCCCTCGGCATCCCGACAGACCAGTTTCTCCGTCAGATCATCCATACGGACTCTATGCTGCATTTTTTAGCCTGTGCTGCGCTGCCCTTTCTTTTTGCGCTGATCTATTCCCGCGTCAGGCTCTCGCGTAAAGCGGTTGTTACCGGCATCACATTGCTGACACTAATGACGATCCTCGGACTCGGACAATGGGGCTCACGAGTACGCGACGTTGCCCTGTGCATGCTAACGCTCATTGCCGCCACCGGCTGGGGATCACAATTACTCTCGCTATGTCAGGGAATGCGCAGAAATGAATTTGAGCCCCGCACCGCCCTGCGCATCAGCGAGCGCATCTGCCTGACAATCTCACTTGGTCTGGCGATGGTGTCGTTTCTGACTGCAATCGTCGGGATGATTGGTGTCGGCAGCATCAACGCGAAGTTGGCTTCGTGCATCGTTATCCTTCCCGGCATTTTTCTTGCGATCCCTTCGCTTCGTTCAATTTTACAATTCCTTACCCCCCCCAAACCATCATCAAAAAAGAAACAGACGTTGGGCAAGCATCCCGGACGTTTTGCGCCTGCGCTTATATTTTCATTTATCCTAGTCGGGACGTTGCTGCTGCTCTTGAACACACGCTTCCCCGAGATGGACTATGACGTCCTCGAATACCACGCGCAGCTTCCGCGCGAATACATGGATCTGGGGCGGATTGCATTTTTACCGCACAATGCGTTCTGTGGATTTCCGCAGGCGATGGAGATCCTGACGCTGCTCTGTGGCTGGTTGGACGGAAATATCGAATCCGGACTCGGGGCGGCAAAGCTGTTGCATTTTTCTTTTTTACCGATCCTGCTTTGCGGACTCTACAGCCTCGCCCGACGTCTTGGCGCAAACCAAACCTGCGCTTTACTGACAGGGCTTCCCGTGCTACTGCTGCCGATGAGCTCATACCTGTCCACAAAACTCTACGTCGAGTTCGGACTCGGCGCATTCATGATCTGCACGCTCCTTGCACTACGCCTGCATTCGGTGCCGCTCTTCCGGCGCGCGATCATTGCGGGGCTTCTTGCCGGCGGTGCTGCCGCGTGTAAATATCCGGGTGTGCTGCTTGCGATGATCCCAGCATCTGCGGTTCTTTTTTACGACGGTACACGCGCCGCGTTCTGCGGTCAGCACACGCATAATTCAGTTCCGAAGAAAACAGCAGGCATCGTTGCCGCGCTTCTCTGTCTGGTCGCAGCTGTTGCCGTTCTTTCTCCGTGGCTGCTTAAAAATGCAATCGCAACCGGTAACCCGGTCTATCCGCTTCTGGCAAACCATATCCCGACCCGCGACTGGACACCTCTGCAGCAGGAGCGGTTCACCCGCGCCCACCGCGCACCGAGCGATACACTCAAAGACGCCACAGACGCAGCGGATCGCATCTTCCACAGCGGCAGGGATCTCGGCATCTCGTGCGTTCTGTTCTCAACCTTCGCGCTGAGCTGCCTACTCTTCACACAAAGTGAGAACCAACAAAAACGGCTGCGACAGATCGGCTGGTTGATTTTATTGATTGGGTATGCGACGCTGGTCTGGTTTTATCTGACCCACCGCATCGACCGGTTCTACTGGCCGCTGATGTTGTTACTGGCCGGTTGCTCCGGACTGTTTCTAACGCGCGCACAAATCCTCATTCGCGCCGGAAAACTCACTCACGCCCGAATCGCCCCGTTCTGTTTCTGGCTTCCGATTCTCGGCTGCTGGGGAATCTTCATGATGTTCCAGTCTTCCTGGGCATTCTCATACGCCAGTAAATCAGCATCGATCTTGGATATCCAGACCGGCCGGGGAACGGCAGACTCAATGTTCCGCGAGGACAACCCGCTCTGTAACCTCCGGCTGACCATGGAAAAACTTCCGGCCAAAAGCAAACTGATGCTGGTCGGAGAAGCGCAACCGTTCTGGCTACCCAAGCCTGTCGACTACGCCGTGGTGTTCAGCCAGCACCCGCTGTGGACAATTCTGAAAACCGCCAAAACGCCGGAAGACATCCGTAGCGCCCTGCACGAGCGCGGCATCACGCACCTGTATATCAACTGGGTCGAACTCGCCCGTCTTCATGCGACCTATTATCAGGCCTATGAACTGACAAGCGAACAGCAGCTTCTCTTGAAATCGTTTTTACTGCAGTGCTGCACGCCCGCGTCAATCATCATGACTTCCCGATGGGACATGCAATATGCCGTACAGAAAAGCCCCTATATCGCCAAACTCGCAGGAGACTACAACGTCCTGTTTTCCCGCACCGGCTGGTCACCCATCGCACAGGCCCCATATGAACTGTTTTCCATTCAATAATGGCGGCGTTTGCAATACCCAAAAAAAGCAGGGATCACAAAGGTAATCGTCCCTTGCAATCCCTGCGAAAAGAAAACCGTTCGATGCGTTAGCCTAGAATCGCCTTGAGATCTTCCTCCGGAGTCGTGACCGGTTTGACCGCAAATGTTTTGACCAGAACATCAAGCACTGCCGGTGAGACAAACGCAGGCAGCGTCGGCCCGAGACGGATATCCCTGATCCCCAGATAAAACAGCGTCAACAGAATCGCAACCGCTTTCTGCTCATACCAGCTCAGGATCAATGACAACGGCAAATCGTTCACCCCGCAACCGAACGCTTCAGACAAGGCGACCGCAATCTTGATCGCGCTGTACGCGTCATTGCACTGGCCGATATCAAGCAGGCGCGGAATGCCGCCGATATCGCCAAACTCCATTTTATTGAAACGGAACTTCCCGCACGCAAGCGTCAGGATCACGCAGTCCTGCGGAATCTTTTCCGCAAGCTCTGTGTAATAGTTGCGCCCCGGTTTTGCGCCGTCACATCCGCCGACAAGGAAGAAGTGCCGGATTGCACCGGACTTCACCGCGTCGATCACCTTGTCCGCGACTCCGAGTACAGCGTTGCGGCCGAACCCGACCAGAATGGTTTTGTCTTCCCCGTCCTCTGCAAAGCCGTCTGCCGCAAGCGCAGCTTCAATCACCGGCGTGAAATCTTTATCCACACCGATGTGCGTCACCCCTGGCCATGCGACAAGACCAGTCGTAAAGATCCGGCCCATGTACGTATCGCGCGGCTTCTGAATGCAGTTAGTCGTCATCAGAATCGCACCAGCAAATGCATCAAACTCTTTCTGCTGATCCTGCCATGCGCCGCCGTAGTTGCCGGCAAAGTGAGGATATTTTTTCAGCTTCGGATAACCGTGCGTCGGCAGCATCTCGCCGTGCGTATAAACATTGATCCCCTTACCTTCCGTCTGCTGCAGCAACAGATCAAGATCGCGCAGATCATGCCCGGACACAAGAATCGCCTTGCCCTTGCGCGGCGTAATCCGAACGGAGGTCGGTTCCGGATGGCCATACGTTTCGGTATTGGCCTTGTCAAGCAGTTCCATCACCCTGAAGTTCAACTCGCCGGTCTTCATCGCCCAACCGACAAGGTCATCCACGGTGATATCCGTACGTGTCAGAAAGTTCAACGCATCATGAAACATCGCTGTCAGTTCAGGATCGGTATACTGCAACAGCCACGCGTGGTCGTAATACGCAGCCGCGCCTTTCAATCCGTAGGTAATGATCTCCTGCAGACTGACCACATCGTCGCCGAGTTCCTGCTTGCGCTTCTCAATCCCGATCGCCTTGGCTTCTTCAAGCAGTTTCTGCCGGTCGGTTGACGGAATCCATGAAGCCGGACCATCCAATACGTCCGAACTTTTTCCCGCCGCTGCGACAGCGGATTCATACAGCGCCTTCGCTTCATCTCTGACAACAATCCCGTGGCGGATATACTCAGCGATTCGATCGGAATCAAAGTCAACATTCGTAACCGTCGTAAACAGCGCCTCGATCACGAAGCGGTCAATCGACTGGTTTGACTGCCCCAACTGTCCGGCGCGGCTTGCGTACATCGAAATCCCTTTTGTGATGTACAACAACACATCCTGCAAATCCGCAGTATCGCCTTCCTTCCCGCAAACACCTTTCTTCGTGCAGCCTGTACACCCGGCCGTCTGCTCACATTGAAAACAAAACATGGTTTCTCCTTTTCATTTTGAAATACCCCATCCGGTCTGCCCATTCTCCGGTCATGCTGGTTGATTCACATCACCGTAACGCAAGATATTTCCCCTCTCACCCATGTTTCCGATACGAATCTGATTCCCTTCTTATTCTTGTAATTCCCCATTAATCATGACGGTCTTCACCTTCAACTCAAGCTCCCGACCACTCAGTGCAATTGCCTGCTCCGCCATGCGCACAATCCCGCCACAACACGGAACCTCCATCCGGACTACAGTTACCGAACGGGCTTGCTTAACGATCTCCGCCAGCTTTTCGACATATCCTTGCGTATCATCCAGCTTCGGACATGAAATCAGAACTACCTTGCCCGCAAGGATCTTTCTGTGAAAATCTCCATAGGCAAATGCCGAACAGTCTGCGGAAAGCAACAAATCCGCATCGTGGAAAAACGGCGCGTTCTGTGGCACCAGACGCAACTGCACCGGCCAGTTCTGCAATTGCGACGGCGTTGAAAACTGCGGGATCGACGGATGACCTGAACAATTCACACATTGCGTTTCAATCACCTGCGGATGGCTTGATGGGCAACCGCAGGGAGTCACCGCGTGGGTGTGCATTGATTCAACATGCGTTCGCGCTTTTTGCTCATCAAAAGCTTCCGCCTCGCGTTCTTCGATCGTTATCGCATCCATCGGACACTTGCCCAAACATGAGCCGAGGCCATCACAGTAGACTTCACTCACTAGCCTAGCCTTGCCATCAATGATCTGGATCGCGCCTTCCGCACACGACGGCACACACTGCCCGCAGCCGTTGCATTTATCTTCATCAATCTTGATAATCTTCCGAATTGTCATCGTCTTTCTCCTTTACGAACCGCTACATGAATCCTGTTGCTATCGCTGCAAGTAACCGTAAACTTCACGGCCTCAGTCAGAACGATCAAATTTCAATCGAACCGGCCAAATCCTTCAGCGTCGTCTTTTCCAGATATCCTTTTACTTTTTCATGAACTTCTTCAACAAGTCCGCCAAGAATGCAATGGCCATTGCATGCGGGATTTCCCAATAGGCACCCCGCCTTGCCAAGGGGCCCCTCCAGCGCCTCATAAACATCCAACAGACGAATTTTTTCCGGACTTTTGGCAAGCCGGTAGCCGCCCGCCGGTCCACGCACCGACTCAAGAAGCCCGACATGCGCCAAACGCTGCAATACTTTACTCAATGTATTTTCAGACGCATGAAACCGTTGCGCCATCTGCCCGTTTCGTCTGGCTTTATTCGGAGATTGCGCCAGTACTGCCATGGCATGTAATCCCAGAGAAACCGTTTCTGAAAATCGTAACAGTTGCATCACCGCCCCTTTTTGGCTTTCTGGTATTACTTTACTACTTTATCTTGCTTCGTCAATATTTATTCTGCGTTTTGATTTGAAAACCAGTTTCGTTTGTCGACGCAATGATATAAATCATACGTCCAGAGTAACCTTTCACAAAGAAAGGATTCCGTTTCGGATTCGCTGATTAATCGTCTGCCTGTAATTTCTATTTTACGATGAATACAAATATGATCAAAAGAATAAACTGCTTTTATCGCTGAAATCAAAAAAACCACCGCTAATCAAAGCAGTGGTTCTGCATGCAACACATCAATCATTTTACGCTGGCGAAATCAATAGGCTGGCTTAACCAGCGATGGATCGAGAAGAACGTTCTTCTTCGTCAGCGCCTTCTGCAATTTACAAATATTCATTTTTCCACTGTCGCCCTTGCAGTCTTTCACCGTCAGTGCCGCGGCAACGCCGGCAGCTTCCCCAGTGACCGCGCACGTCGGGATCACGCGAGTTACGTCCCACACAGACAAATCCGCACTCATGCAGCGACCGGCGGCAAACAGGTTCGGACACTTGTCCGTCCGGATCATCCCGTACGAAATCGCCCACACCGGCCCGTTATAGCGCCAGTCCCCCGTCAGCCCGACCGCATCATCAAACCACTTGTGTTTATCTTCGTCATGCAGCGTCGCGGCGCCGTCGAGCCGACGCGTTACTCGGTAACTCGGAATCGACGGAATCATGATCGGAAAGATCTGTGCGTTCGGCGATTCCTTTCTGGCTTTTTCCACTTGTTTTTTGACCAGCTGACGGGTTCCGACAATCTGCGTTGTCACATCCTTATAATTTAAACCAGACAGAAACGGCCCCTTGACATCTTTTGCAAAGACCGGCGAATAGTTATTGGAGAATGCCTGCAAATGCAACTTCGTGTCTTTCTGCATATAATACCAGCCACACAGCACGTTGCCATCAATATCGTCAGTCGCGCAATCAACATAGGCACACAGGTCAGCATCGCCAGAGGCGTCGATAAATGCCTTGGCCTCCAACGCCAGACGTCCGGATTTATTTTCAACATAAATATGGGAGATCTTCTTCCCGCTCCGGCGGCAGCCGCACACACGCGTATCATAAAGCAACTCGACCTTTTCCTTCGCCAGCAGCGCTTCCATTTCGATCATAAAAGAAGGCGGATTGTATGATGAGGTGAATCGTGTTTTTTTACGCTCTGACAGCTTGCCGCCCTTTTGCCAACAGGATGCAACCGGCTGAATTCCTTGGTGCGGGACCGCCTTTTTCACGTCTTTCACCGACAAGCGCAACAGTTCTTCACCGATCCCCGCTATCACCTGACGGCCATACCCGTCACACAGCGGAAGATACATGACAACATTCGCCAGCGTCGCAAGACCGCCGAGACCGAACTCTTTTTCAATCAACGCGACCTTGCTTCCCTGACGCGCCGCAGCGACCGCCGCACTCACACCGGCAATCCCGCCGCCAATCACAATCACATCCCACGACCCTGCAACCTTTGTTTTTCTTGCCGGTTCTGTCAGCATTGCCATTTTATTCGCCTTTACAACAGTATCAAACAAAACGCAAACCGTTCGCGCCCCACAACGCGCGACTTATGCCCCACCACACACAACACTTCGCACAAGTGAAGATATCTCTTTTTTGGCTTTCCGGATTTCCGCAGCAGCAGTCCCTTCCGGAAGGTTTTTCGCCACGGTAAACGATCCGCGGAGAACGCCGCCCTCATCCACAAGCGGAACCCCCAACCGCAGATAACACGGATCTTTCTGTGGAAAGAAAAACTCGCCACCATCGCGGATTTTTTCCAGCTCTGCTTCAAGATCAGTTTCCGTTTTCCAGAGGACTGCGCCGTTAGCGTCAAAGCTGTGTTGTTTGCGATACTGATTTGCCCGAACCGTCTGCCAAAACGCCAGATGAACCATCGAGCCGACAGAAGTATACGGCGCCAGCACATACGTCTTATGCCGATTTTCAGAAGATATGTTTTCAATATCCTGCAGAACCACACAGATATCCTGTCCGCGCGCGACACAATAAAAAACGTTCGTATCCGGCATCTGTTGCCGGATCTGCAGAATCCATGTTTCGATCTGGCTCATCCACCCGTCAGTCGACTGGGCAAGTGAAAAAACTTTTCCACCGAGAAAAAACCGGACAGGATTTTCCTGCCGGCGCAGATAGCCGCACGCGACCAACGTCGCCGCCATGTGAAACGCTGCAGGCTCTGAACTTCCGGCCGCTGCAGCCAGCTCTTTCAGACTTACGCCATCGGCAGCAGCAGCAGCGCACTCCAACATCCGCAAGCCGCGCTCAAGTGACTGAACCGTTTTATGCTCTCTCACTGATATTAACCCCTGGTTAACTTTAATTAACTTTTACATAATTCTACATCGCTAGCGCGTTTTGTCAAGAAAAGAACGTTTCTGTTTGTTTTCCCACGATGAGATGACAATGCAATCGCACCGTTGCCACTGTGCAGGCGGCAACGCAAGGCAGGAGGATTTGATTTCGTATTGAAACAGGAGAAAAGAATTATTCCCGGTAAGGCTCTAAATGAGTAATGACATCCGCGACCACCGGCATCTGGTCCATAATCCGGTGGCGGACGTTTTCTGCAATTTCGTGGCCGTCCTCAACCGTCATCATCGCATCGACTTTGACATGCAGGTCGACTTCAATCCGGTTGCAATCCCTAAAACGTGTGCGCATCCGGTGAATCAAGCGCACTCCGTCAGTAGATCTGGCAATCTTTTTGATTTTCATCCGGACCTCTTCCGGCGCACCACGGTCGATCAGCTTGTCTAGAGGCGATGACAGAATCTTCCATGCCGCCTGAAAGATCAGCACGCCGACAACCACCGCGCCGATATGGTCGAAAAAATACCAGTCAGGCTTGAGCTTTCCGCCAATAACTGCGATCAACACAGGAATCGAACTCATCGCGTCAGACCGATGGTGCCAGGCATTGGCGACCAGTGCCGACGATCCGATTCTCTTGCCGTGTCCAGCAGTCCAGCGGTACAACCATTCCTTCACGACAATCGACATGCACGCGGCGATACAGGCAATCCACTCAGGCCCTGATTCATGCGGTTCACCAAAGGTCGTAAACGCATGGTACATGATTCCGATCGCAACCGTCGCCAATGCCACACCGATAAACGCCGTTACCAGCATCTCGATCCGCTGATGCCCGCGCGGATGGTCTGCGTCTGCCGGCTTGTTCCAATACCGAACCCCTATCAGGATCGCCAGATCGGTCGTCATATCAGACAGGCTGTGTACGGCATCCGCGACCAGAGCCTGGCTATTGCCCCACATGCCGGCGATGAATTTAAAAAACGACAACAGCAGATTCAGCACAAGACCGACCCAAGTCACCCGCCTGATGATAGAGGTATCGCCTTCTGAAAATATTTCAGATTGATTCGTATCGATCTGCATCGACTGCCCTGCCCCGAGCAAGCTGTTTCAAAACACTTACATGACAAACGTCTATCGTTATCTTACAAAAAAAAACGGGAGCTTTCCAGTTGAAAGCCCCCGCTCAGGTATAAAGGAACAACGTCTTATTTCTTCAGGCGGCGTGCATGCGCGCGAAGCGGCAGCCCCTTCAGGTGAATAAAGCCGGTTGCATCGGTCTGGTCATATGCGCCGGCATCGTCTTCCATACTCGCGACCTTTTCGTCATACAGAGAACACGGGCTTTTGCGCCCGATGATGGTGGCATTACCCTTGTACAGATCCAGCGTCACTGAGCCGGTCACATACTTCTGCGCTTCATTGGACATCGCCTGCATCGCATCCATCTCGCGGCAGAACCAGAAGCCGTTATACACCAGCGTCGCATAGCGCGGGATCAGGCTGTCACGCAGGTTCATCAGGTCGCGGTCCATCGTCAACCCTTCAAGGTCACGATGCGCAGTCATCAGCAGCGTCCCGCCCGGAGTTTCGTACACCCCGCGGCTCTTCATGCCGACAAAGCGGCTTTCGACCATATCAACGCGGCCGATACCGTGTTTTCCAGCTAGTTTATTTGCCGTTTCCAGCAGTTCAAGCGCGCCCATCTTCTTGCCGTTGATCGCAACCGGCGTACCGCACTTGAACTCGACCACAACCTGTTCTGACTTGTTCGGTGCCTTCTTCGGATCAACAGTCAGCTCGAACATATCCGGACGCGGGCAAGCTGCCGGGTCTTCCAGCATCCCCGCTTCATACGAGATATGCAGCGAGTTTTCATCCGAGCTCCACGGCTTCTTGGCCGTTGCCTTGACAGGAATCCCGTGTTTCTTGGCATACGCCATCAGTTCAGTACGGCCTTTGTACACGGAGTTGAACTCCGCCATCCGCCACGGAGCGATTACTTTCAAATCAGGCGCAAGCGCCGCAGCCGTCAGCTCAAAGCGAACCTGATCGTTGCCTTTTCCGGTTGCGCCGTGGGCAAAGACCGTCGCCTTTTCCTTGCGGGCGATGCGGACCATTTCTTCTGAAATACACGGACGCGCAAGCGAGGTTCCGAGATAATAACGCCCCTCGTACAACGCATTCATGCGGATGGCCGGAAACACAAAATCCCGGACAAACTTCTCGCGCAGATCGGAGACAATCATCTTCTTGCCGCCGCTGGCGAGCGCCTTGGCTTCAAGTTTATCCCACTCTTCGCGTTGGCCGACGTTAGCGGCGTAACAGACAACGTCATACCCTTTTTCCGCAAGCCACCGGCAGATGACACTGGTATCAAGACCACCGGAATACAACAACACGACTTTTTCCGCCATTTTCAGCGCTCCTCATTCATGATGAATTACCATAAAGTCTAAAACGGTTTATTTGTTTTACCTCACACTCGATTCATGACCAGTTTACACACCGGATTTTACAACCGCGTCCAGAATCATCAACGAGTATTCCCTTTATTTTCAATAACAGCGTTCACGGGCGCAATCGTCAGTTCATCGCCAACGCACCAATCCATATCCTGCGTCGCATCACGAAAATTTCGGGCTAGCACAACGCGACCATTATCAGCATACACAAATGCAACCCACTCCCCCTTCGGAACGCTGGAATATGTGATCCCATATTTAGCGACCACCTGCCGGCCTTTACATGAGACAGAAAAATCAGCATTTAATACAATCCCCAAACGTTTTAAGTCGTCTGCAGTAAACTCTGTCTCGAACTTTCCGTGAAGCGTGGTTATCTTCGCATGCGCTGAAGTATTATCATCTTTAAAGATTGCGACGGACGGAGGAATAACAGACGCAATCGTCGCATCACGCGACAGTTGAATTGGCACGCCTTCGGTCCACCGGACCAATGATTGCAATGCTTCAAGACGCTCTGCAGAAGTCACATTGCAATGGCCATCCCGGGTAACAACCCAGCAGGCAGATTTCAATGTCCGGCCTTCCGATTTTTTCGCATAGTCGCGGGGACCCGAAATCTCATTTTGATTGCTGATCATCAAAAGTGGAATTTCAGGTTTATATGTGGGCTTATGAAAAATCGTTCCAATCGCAAGTGCGCCGGAATATTTCCCGCTGAGCGTCTCAGCCATCCGGATCACAATCGCACCACCCATGGATGAACCAACCAGAAAAACGCGGCGAGGCTCCCCGTAGTGCTCAGTAATGTCCTGCCGCAAGAACTCAATATCTTCAATCGCTTCATCGATAAGATAGCCATTGCGCCGATAACTCGTCGAAGCAATCATCCAACCTTCATCAACAAACGTTTTGACAAACACATTGTCGGTTGAAAACTTCGCTGACAAGGGCTGCTCAGCCGGACGATAGCCATGAGCAATGAGAATCAGATTGTGATTCCACTGTTTTGGAACAACCACCTGCACCAGAGATTGGCCTAATTTTCCTTCGACAACCTTATGAGCAACAGTATCCTCCTGCACAGGCTCTGCGGCATGTGCAACATTCCCCAAAAATTGCCCTACAGCAAGCACAAGACACGCTAACATCAGCACAGAGACTGTAAGATACCGCAACGATATGATCTCATCGCAGTTTCGAGACACGATCATCGTGCTTCCTTTTTGGGCAACCATCAGGATCCCTCACGCAAACGCCCCGAAACCTGTACCTACGCGTCTTTTGCTGCAAGAGCAAAACCGCCTGAGGTTTCAAGTAGCGACACAGCGGTCACGGCGTTGGTAAAGTGCTTGAAGCTCCCGCCGCCGCCGAGAGTGTAATCACATGCAGCATCTGCCGTCGCCGCATCAAAGTCTGACGCGTAATGCGTACACGGCACGTTGTGCTCATATGTCGACAGATAAAAACAGCTGCCCGCCTTCAGCTCAAACGAACGCACGTCAAGGCCGTCGTGACGAACCGTTCCGAGCCAGCCGGTCGTCTCGCCCTTGCGGACGATTGCGGCAATACGCGGGGTATTGTAAGAATCCTTTTCATAATCCATTACGCACAGCGAGTACACGAGTGCGTCACGCAGACACATGCCGGAGGCGACCTTCTCCGCGATCGGATCGGTATGTGAGCCGTTGGTGACAATCGCGGTTTCACCTACTATCTTTGCGCAGTTATACGCGATGTACGGGTTCTTGAACACATCGCCTTCGTGCCCTTCTTTCGGAACGATGCTGACTGTCGTGTCATTCACCTGAGCACGGCGGTTAGGGAAGCTGCGGGAGGAGACGCGGTACAGCGCCGCCAAGTCCCCTGCTACGTTGCGACCAACAGCCACGATCCGTCCAAGATAAATATCTTCCATCATTTCTCCTGTTTTTTACAATCGCGTCACGATCTTTTTGATATCCGTCCGGCTTGTCTTCGCCAAGCCTACCTTCTATCCCCGCATAGGGCTCTACGCCTTGCAAGAAGCGGGGTCAGCAGCATGCTGCTTTTGCTTGCCGCAGCGAGGTAATCCCCCCCGCTGACAAGATTTCAACGTTTCACCGGTCATCCGCCGCAAGACCAACCATCAACCCCGGACGGATAAGAAATGAATAAGATACTTCACCCCGCCCTTGCCGTCAATGGTTATTCGACCACCGCGCCGGATTTGACGGTTTGCCCTTGTACTGCATTCCGTTTCATGATTTCCTGCTCTCGATCATGACCTTAAATGACTGAAGCCCTGCGCCGACAATCGCGACCGGCATGATGATCTGTATAACAAAATGAGGGCGTTCTCCACAAATCGGGAACGCCCTCAGCATTTTTCAGCAACTGAATTCTTTACAGCGTCTGGTTATTCGTCTTTCGGCATCACATTGATTGATTTCAGCCAGATTTCAAGCAGCGTCGGCCAACTCTCAGTCGGTTTCCCGTTGATCGCGCACAGTCCGTATCCGTGGCCGCCAGTCGGAAAGACATGCAGCGTCACCGGCACCTTGTACTCCTTCAGTGCCGCGGCATAAAACAGGCTGCACCGAACATCGATGCCGTCATCCATCGTCTGCACCAGAAATACCGGCGGAACCTGCTCATTGACCGGAACCGTCACCGCAGGTGGATTTCCGACCAGATACGCCGGATAGATCGGCATCACGAAGTTCGGCAGACACGGCTGCTTGTCCGCATCGTCAACCGACTCATAGTTCCGTTTATTTTCGCATCCGGCAAGGCTGGCCACAAGATGACCGCCGGCGGAGAACCCCATCACCCCGAGTTTGTTCGGATCAATATTGTATTCAGCCGCTTTCGAGCGGATCAGCCCCATCGCACGCTGCGCGTCAGACAACGCCTGAGACCGATTATCCGGAATGGTATACCGCAGGACAAACGCCGCGATCCCACGCTCGTTGAACCACTGCGCAAGAGCCACCCCTTCATGCTCATACGCAATGATGGAATACCCGCCGCCCGGACAGACCAAGACCGCAGCAACCGGATCTTTTCCCGTTTTCCCTTCAGGCAGGAAAACACGATATGACGGAGCCATGATCTGCGAATAGCGTTCCTGACTGTGTTCCTGACGGATATTTTTCGATTCATCCGTTTTATCAGCCCAGAGATAAACTTCCGAGTGACCGTCAGTCTCACCGGCAGAGGCATCGCTTGCTGCCACCATCGCACAACCGGCCAGACACACAGCAATAAGCAGACTGAATTCCATTACGTTTTCAATACACATTCCGTTTCCATCCTTCCGATTACCGATTCCGATAAAAGCCAGACCTTCTCTTCGCCTGTTTTGTGATGATAAACCTTCATTTCCACAAATCGAAGCCTCGTGAAGCCGCTTTCAATAACAATTTCACAACTATACGTAACATCCTTGCCGCTGTCGATTTTTTTACGCGATGCCGAGTCACATTCTCCTACTAAAAAGTGAAACAAATCCCCGCCATCACCAGAAAAACGCCAACAAGACAACACAACAGCTTAAAAGACAACAAGTTATCAATCACGAACGTAGTCGTTCTCTCGCAAAACGCGCCAATATTTCAAATTGGCGCAAGACAGGTTGCCCCGCTTTTAACTTGGCAAATACAAGGATTTACAATAAGATACTCCGTTTTGATTGGATAAAGCAAACGACAGGGCAATCAAGTTATGCGCATTGCATTCACCGACTTCCACCACGGGTGGGGCGGACAGGCATATCAGGTATTACTACTGGCGGAAGCGCTTCGGAACCGCGGCCATGAAGTCCTCGTGATTATCCCGCATGAGAGCGACTTGGACAAGCGCTGCTCTTCCGCCGGTATCGCCACCTTTACCGGTTGCCAGTTCAAGCGCGGATTCCGTCCGGCGTGTTTGTTTAGGGATATAAAAGCGCTTGCCTCGTCCTTCCGGAACTTCAATCCGGATGTCATCCACTGCCACGGCTCGCAAGACGCGTGGCAGACACTGGCTGTACATACTCTCACCAGAACCC
Organism: bacterium; assembly: GCA_003249795.1. GTDB lineage: Bacteria > Planctomycetota > SZUA-567 > SZUA-567 > SZUA-567 > SZUA-567. The sequence continues at coordinate 16,650 of QKHZ01000234.1, forward strand.
GGGCAGTTCTCATCCGGACAAAACACAACAGTTATCCGGTGGCCCCGCATGCCTTTAACCGCTGGCTGTACGGTTCTGCATTCTGCCGGACGATTGCGGTTGCCGAAAACATCCGTGAAGGGATTTTGAGCGCGGGGATTCGTCATCCTGAGCGCGTGGTCACCCTGCACGCGGGACTTCCAGACGGCTTTGGCAAATCGATTCCCACAGAAAGCGAAAAGATCCGGACGCTACGCGAGGAAGTCCGCAACGAGTTTGACCTGCCCGCGCAAGCGCAACTGATCGGCCTTGTCGGACGGCTGATGAAAGAAAAAGGGCAGGAAGTTCTGATGCAGGCGGTCAATCTTCTGAAAGACTCGCATCCGGATCTGCACGTACTGCTGATCGGTACCGGCGGACAATATGACCAGCTTCTGGCCACACGCGACGGGATGGGGCTTAACGACCGCGTCCACTTCACGTTATTCCGCAATGATATCGAACGGCTGACGGCGGCGCTGGATATCAGCGTCCTGGCTGCGACCGACTGCGACGCTTCCAGCACCGTATTGAAAGAAGCGATGAGCCTGAACATTCCCGTCATCGGAACAAATATCGGCGGCACGCGCGAAATCATCGACAACGGCAATTGCGGCAGACTGATTCCCGCAGATGACGCCAAGACGATGGCAAACGCGATTGAATGGACACTGAACCCCGACAACGCCAAAGAAAAAGCCGAACAGGTCAAACGCGCGCAGGAAAGAGTCGACCAGCTCTACCGCATGCACTCGGTTGCACAGTCCACCGAAGCGATTTACGAACAGGCACTGCAGGAAAAACGGGGGCCTCAGGCAAAGCAGGAGAACGCCGGATGAGGCAGCTGAATATCCTGCACTTGTGCAGTGCCAGAAAATATGTCGGTGAAGCCGCCCGCGTTGTGGAACTTGCCGCGACCCAGCTTGAGCTCGGTCACAACGCGATTGTTGCCGGACGCAGCAAGTTGAGCGTAATTGACGCCTGCGAGCGCCACCGGATCCCCTGCATCGGCCTGAACATGGGCAGCCGCTTTAACCCATGGAAAGACTATAAAGACGTACTGACAATCCGCCGGACAATCCACGAGCGCGATATCGATATCCTGCATGTTCACCGTGGCAAAGACCACTGGCTGGCTTCGTGGGCCCGTTCTGCGATCAAAAAACCGTTGCCGATCATCCGCAGCCGCCACGTCATTACCCCGGTCAAAGGTCATATCGCCAACCGCTGGCTTTTCCAACACGGAACCGACGCGATCGACTGTGTTTCGTTTGCGGTACGCGACGCGCTGCAGATGTCTCTGCCGTGGCTGAAACTGCCGATCAAAGTGATTCAGGGCGGCATGCGTCCGGAACGTCTGAGAAACCTCCGGCCGGAAGAAAATCAGCACTACCGCCGCCACCTTCATATTTCAGACGACAACTTCGTCATCACTCTTCTCGGGCGAATCGATGCGGTCAAAGGCCACATCCACCTGATCCGTGCGATTCCGGCGATTGTGGATTCGCATCCGGAAGCGGTCATATTATTTGCCTACCCACGGCAAAGCACATACCGTGCACGCCTTGAGGATGAGATCAAAAAGCTTGAGATCGCCGACCATATCCGCTGGCTTGGCGAACAGGACTCAATCATCCCGATTCTCGAAACCACCGACCTTGGCGTTATTGCCAGTATCGGCAGCGAAGGCTGGAGTAGGGTTGCCGTCGAATTCATGCGCAGCGGGATTCCGGTCGTCGCCTCGAGTGTCGGAAGCTTGCCCGAGATTGTCAGGCACAACGAAACGGGTTTTCTGGTTCCGCCGGAAAACCCGTCCGCACTCGCAGATGCGATCCTGAGCCTGCTGGATTCAGCACAGAAACGCGAACAGATGTCGGAAGCCTCACGCGAAGCCGGCGCCTACTTCAGCCATACGCGCGTTGCGGAAGAGACCGACCAGTTCTACCGCGAAATTTTGACCAGTAAAGGAATTCAAGTATGAGCCGCCTCAACATCGTCCATATGATCAGCGCCATGCCGATGGGGGGGGTGGAAACCAACCTGCTGCGGGTTCTGCCGCGCCTGCAGAAGCGCGGGTATGGCGTCAGGCTCGTCTGCACACGCGAACGCGGAGACCTTGCAGATCCGCTGCAGGAGCTTGGCGTACCGGTGGATCTTCTCTACCAGCGCACGCGGTATTGCCCCGTCAGTTTATGGAAGCTGTCGCGTTACCTGAAACAGCACCAGACCCATATCGTGCAGGCCCACATGCGGCGCGCGAACACCTCCGCGCGTATCTCCGCAATCCTCAGCCGCACCCCGATCCGCATTGCGACTGAACACGACATGATCCTCGGCAAAAACAAAAAGCACCACATTGTCGACCGGCTGTTTGCACCGGCGACCGACGTGATTCTTGGCGTCACCAACGCCGTCTGCGACATCAACAGCCGCGAAAGCGGAATCGCCCGTGAGAAGTTCCGCACCATGTACCTCGGGCTTGAACTTGACCACCTCGCCAATCAGCCGACAACCGAAGATGCGCGCAAAATGCTGGGCATCCCATTTACGAAAAATGTCGTCGGATTTATCGGGCGGCTGCATGAAGTGAAAAATGTTCCGGACATTATCCGCGCCATGGCTGACCCCGCATTGCAGGATGCGAACCTCGTGATCGTGGGTGACGGGCCGGAACGTGGCGTATGCGAAGCGGTGGTCGACGAGCTGAAACTGCGTGAGCGTGTTTACTTTGCCGGCTGGCGCTCTGAAGCGGACTTGCCTGCGGTTTTCGCGTCGTTTGATGTCATGGTCATGGCAAGCTCAAGCGAAGGGATCGCAACCGTTCAGATGGAATCTCTCGCAGCCGGAGTGCCAGTCGTAACCACACCTGTCGGCTTTACGGCAGAGGCGTTGACTGACGGCGTCGAATATATCGAAGTACCGACAGCCGCCCCGAAAGACATTGCAGCAGGACTGGCCAAATCACTGCAACCGAAAACAGCGCAAAAACTGATTGCCGCCGGAAAAACGGCTATCGCAAACTTCTCCATCGACAGACAGGTAGACTTCCTCGACCGGCTCTACCGTGAACTTGCAGACAAACACGGACTGCGGTATGAACTGCCCCCCTTGCCGGACTCTTCAGTCGGAGGCGCGAAGGCATGAGCCTGAATAAAAGAATCCGCAAGCTGACACGACCGCTGCGCTACCGGCTGGCCCGGAGCGGGATCGCGCTGCTGCGCCTTCTTTCCAAAACATTGTCCCGAAAAAATCAGTTCCGTTTCGGACGCTTACTCGGCAGCATTGCGTGGACTGTCGCGTGTTCTGAAAAAGAGCGGGCGATCCAGTCTTTACAAACCGCTTTTCCACAAGAGACCAACGCATGGCACAGAAAAACCGCAAAAGGTTGTTTTCAAAATCTTGGAATTGCCGCGCTTGAAACGCTCCGCCTGCCGGACTTGTCCGCCGAGGAATTACTGGCGATGTCAGTGAATCTGGACGAAGTCGAACCGATCAAAGAAATCGTCAGGCAGAACCAGCCGCTGATTATCATTACCGGGCATCTGGCAAACTGGGAGTATGCAGGCGCGACCATCGCCGACTGCGGTATCCGGTTCCAGACACTGGCAAAGCGCATGAAAGACAAGGGACTGGAAGATGCGATTGCAGAACTCCGCGCCAGCCACAACGTGCTTGTCCTGCACAACGACGAATCGCCGCGCCATATATTAAAACATATCCGCTCGACAGGGCCGGTCTCGTTTCTGGTCGATCAGGACTTGCCGGACTTTGACGGCGTGTTTGTCGACTTTTTCGGGAAGCCCGCCTTCACGTCGGTAGCCCCCGCCACCCTTGCGCGCGCCTGCGGCGGATTGATGGTGACCATGGGAATCTCGCGGGAGGCAGAAGGTTTCCGCTGGCATGTTGGCGAGCCCTTCCCTGTTGACAAAAGTAATGATCGGAAGAATGATATACAGAGGGCAACCGAGCGCTGGAGCCGGGAACTGGAAAACCTTATCCGGCAGCATCCGCAGGAATGGGTCTGGATGCACCGGCGCTGGCATACAACACCAGAGAAACTTGCAAAAAAGCACGGGCAGCAAAACAATAACGGAAAAGACACGGCAGCCTGAGCTGAAAAGATGATTACCGAGTAATGAGAATGCCGATGCGGACGATTCTCAATTTAAAATGAATACCGGATCAAAACCGCACAAGCATTCGCAGGAGTGGGAATGGAAAAGCACAAGACATCCTCATGGGCACCGACAGGAGCCAATAAACGCGTCCTGATCGTTCTCGAAGCTCTCGACATGAGCGGGCCTTCGTTTTCGGCGCTGAACCTGATGACAGGGCTGCAGCAGAACGGAACGAAAGTCATGGTTATGGCACGCGCAGGCGGTGAGCGCGAACAGAGTTTCCAGCAACCCGGAACCACTGTCATTATCGACTGGAAGCTGGGACGCCCCGTCATTGGCCACGCCCTTGACCGTGTGATCAAAGAGTTTGAACCGGCAATTATCCACGCCCAAAGTCCGGCCGCCGCGAAATACTGTACACGTTATGCGAAGATTTTGGACGTGCCGCTGGTGATTACAGTCAACCGCCTCAGTGAAGAAGAAAACGCGACACTTCTGCCGATGGAGGACGCGTATCTGGTCGCACTCTCAGAAGCAATCCGCGAGCGCCTCATCAACCGCAGCGGCTTTGAGCGCGACCGAATCACCGTGATCCCCAACGGGCTGAACCTCGACCATTTCCCCAAACCGGACTTTGACACGCGGCTACTAAAACCCCATACGCCGGTTGTCGGCACATACGGGACGATCACCGAGAAAAAGGGGCAGCGTACCTTTGTCGAAGCGGCAGCGAAAGTATTAAAACACGGCGCCGATGCGGAATTTCTGATCATGGGCTTCGGCCCCGACAAGCCGACACTGCGCCACATGGCAGGCGAACTCGGCGTCAATAACCGCCTGACGTTTTCACCCAGTACCTACAGCGACCTGTCGCGGATGCACACAATCGATATCTTTGTCGAGCCGACGTATGAGGAAGGATTCGGACTGTCTGTCCTGCAGGCGATGGCTACAGGCATCCCCGTGATCGCCAGCGGCGTCGGAGGAATTTTCTCGATTATCAAAGACAGCGAAACCGGCATCCTTGTTCCGCGTGCGGATGCCGATACATTAGCCGATGCGATTTTGAAATTACTGAATGACCCGCAAAAGCGCACGGAACTCGCACGGAACGCGCGCGAAAACGTGGAGAAGAACTATTCGTGTGAAAAAATCGCCCGGACAATTCTCGCACATTACGCCAAAATTCTGCAGGAAGAACAGGACGAGTCAAACAATGCCGGCAATGAATAAACTCACACCGCAGAAAACTCTCTGGATCTGCCTGATCGTCTTCGCATTGGGGATGGTAGGCTATGCCCCCAAGGCGATTGAGAAATCACACGAAGCCGACTTTGAACGGTATTTCACCGCAGGCTGCATTGCCGCACGCGGCGGTGACATCTATGAATTCGACGGCTCAACCGATCTGGAATTCAAATATTTCCCGCTGTTTGCCCAGGTCATGAGTCCAATCTCGATTGTCTCGGAGTTCTGCGCAACCGGAAACGCATTCCCGAAAATGCCGACCGCAACCGGACTCAAAATCGGTGCGGCGATCTGGTACACGATTCTCTGGATTAGTTATCTGGTCACCCTCTGGATGCTGGTCAG
>QKHZ01000238.1 GCA_003249795.1 bacterium
CAGAAACCGCGCGTGGGTGAAGTGTATAACGCAGGCGGCAGCCGCCACAGCCATTGCTCGATGATCGAAGCGATCAAGATCTGTGAAGAGATCACCGGCAAGAAGATGAACTACAGCTATGTCGAAGATAACCGCATCGGTGACCACATCTGGTATGTCAGTGACGTACGCAAGTTCCAGGCGCATTATCCGGACTGGAAATACAAATACGGGCTGCAGGAAATTCTCGAGCAGATTGACAAAGGCTTTGAAGGCCGCTGAGGGCATTCTGAAAGCAGATTCCGGCAACTGAGCGAGATACGATAGCCGAATGAAAATGAAAGAGGCGTATGTTCAAGCATATTCTGATCACTGGTGGTGCCGGTTTTGTCGGGTCAAACCTGGCGGTGCGGTTGAAACAGACCTTTGCGGATCTGAAAGTCACTGCGCTGGACAACCTTAAGCGCCGCGGAAGTGAGCTGGCTCTGGCGCGCCTGCGCGAACACGGCGTCGAATTTGCGCATGGCGATGTACGTTGTGCGGAGGATTTCGATACGGTCAGCGGGTATGATCTTCTGATCGACTGCTCGGCTGAGCCGTCGGTGCAGGCTGGAGCAAGCGGGTCGCCTGCGTATGTTCTGAATACGAATCTGTCGGGGACGATCCAGTGTCTTGAAGCCGCGCGTCGTGAACATGCCGCGTTTTTATTTTTAAGCACAAGCCGCGTATATCCGATCTCGACGCTGAATGCCGCTTCGTTTACTGAAACTGAAACCCGCTTTACCTGGTCGGATCCGACCGGTGCCGAAGGCATTACAACAAACGGTGTGAGTGAAAAAGCAAGCCTCGAAGGGGCACGTTCGTTTTATGGCGCGAGTAAGCTCGCCGGTGAGTTGTTGCTCTCCGAGTATGTAGCGACTCATGGCATGAAGGCGATTATCAATCGCTGCGGGATTCTGGCCGGTCCTTGGCAGATGGGCAAAGTCGATCAGGGCGTAGTGACGCTGTGGGTTGCTCGACACATTTTCAAAAAGCCGCTTTCATATACCGGTTTCGGCGGAACCGGCAAACAGCTTCGTGACATGCTGCATGTGGAAGACCTGTTTGATCTGGTGTGCAAGCAGATGGCCAAGCCTGAATTATGGGACGGGCGGGTGTATAATGCCGGTGGCGGGTTGGCAAATTCCGTGTCGCTCTGCGAACTGACCAAGCTCTGCCAGACGGCGACAGGCAATACCATCGAGATCGGCGCAAAGCCGGAGACCTCACCGGTTGATCTGCGCATTTATGTGACTGATTCAAGTCGTGTCAGCAAAGACTTTGGCTGGAAACCGCAACGTTCTGTACCTGACCTTGTTGAAGATATTACGCGTTGGGTTCACGAACATGCCGACTCGCTTGCCAAAGTTCTTGGGTGACGGTTGTCAGAGAATAAATGAGATTGCACAATCTTATTGAATGAATATACGATTCATCAAAAACAGGTTTGTCGGAGTGCGCGCGTATGAATGAACTGCTCTTGTCGATTGTAATCCCGGCTTATAACGAAGAGATGAATATTCCCGGCACGGTCGAGGAGTTGCAGAAGACGTTACGTGCCGAGTCGATCCCGTACGAGCTGGTGATCGTCAATGATAACAGCAAAGACTCCACGCCCGATGTTGTCAGAAAACTGATGGAAACTGACAGTGGTATTCGTCTCGTGAACCGGACGCCGCCGGGAGGCTTTGGCCGCGCGATCCGTTCGGGGCTGGATGCGGTCAAGGGTGATGTCGTTGTCATTTATATGGCCGACTGCTCAGATGATCCGAAAAACGTGATTCAATATTATCGCCTGATTGAAGACGGAAATGACTGCGTTTTCGGCAGCCGGTTTATCAGCGGCTCGAAAGTTGAGCACTATCCGAAAGTCAAGCTGGTGGTTAACCGCATCGTCAACAAATGTATTCAAATGATGTTCCGTTGCAAGTTCAACGACCTGACCAATGCATTCAAAGCGTACCGGACGGAAGTGATCCGGGAATGCGGGCCGTTTCAATCGAGTCATTTCAACATCACGCTGGAGCTGTCGCTTTCAGCATTGATCCGCCGCTATAAAATCGTGCAGATTCCGATTAATTGGTATGGCCGCACATGGGGCGTGTCGAACTTGAAGATGCGTGAAATGGGTCGGCGGTATCTGGCGATTCTGCTCAAAATTTTCTGCGAACGTATTTTTATCGTCGATGACCTGATTGCGGAAAAAGAAGCGCACCAACGTTTCCGTGATGAAAAACAAATCGAGCAGACCACCGAAAAGGATGCAGGCTGATGCGGGTCTTGCTGACCGGAGCATCCGGTTTTCTGGGGTCGTGGATTCGATTGCATGTCACTGCCGACTGGGTTTGTATTGCGCGTAACGCGCAGCAACATCCCGCAAGTTTTCAATCTTCTGAAAACCATTGTGAATGGGTATCGTGTGACCTGACTGAAAAATCAGCGGTTCAGTCGTTGTCGTCGTCAGTCAAAATCGATGCGATTATCCATCTGGCCGGGAATAAAGATATTGAGTGGTGTGAAAAGTATCCGGAAGAAGCCAAGCAGATAAACTGCGAGGTCACCAGCCAATTATTGCATTCATTTTCAGTGCCGATGCTGTTTTTCTCAAGTGATTATGTGTTTAACGGACAATGCGGCGGCTATTTAGAAGAAGACCAGCCCGATCCACAGACGGTGTATGGTGCAACCAAATTGGCTGCCGAAGTTGTGGGGCGGGTCATTGCGCCGGAGCGGTTTTGCATTTTGCGCGCGGGTGCGATCTATTCACTGCAGGCAGGTTTTCTGAAGTATCTGTATGCGATGCTCTCGGCCGGAAAATCTGCCGAGTGTTTTCACAATGCCATCTACACACCGACAAGCGCGATGGATGTGGCGACCTTTATCCAAAAATGGATTGATGAACCGTCATCACGTGTACCGGTTTCTCACCTTGCAGGTGACGCGCTTACGCGTTTTGAGTTTGCGAAAATTTATGCCGATATTTTCCGGTATGATCAGAATCTGATTCAACCGGTTGACGCACAAGGAAGGTTTTTCCCCAATCTGTCTCTGAATGATAACGCAACCCGAACGCGTTTGTCGATGCCGAAGATCAGCCATCAGCAGTCGCTGCAGCGGTTGCATGAGATGGACAAACCCGATGCCTGAGTCCGGCGCAAACCAGTCCCAATCATCCAAGCCTGCTCAATTGCAAGAATTGACCTCATCCAAGTCCAATTGCCTGTCAATTGTTATTCCGGTCTGGCGGGAGCCTCGTGAAAAACTGGTGGCTCTTGTTGATTCGCTGCAAAAGGCAAGAAGTGAATGGGGCTTTGACAGCGTGGCCTATTTGGTTTACGATACAGTGGACGATCCGTCCGTTACTATTATTCATGAGCTTGCGGCAGAGTCGGGGCGCGAATGGCTGCACGGATTGCACAATACAGTCGGCCGGGGATATGGCAACGCTCTGCGTGCCGGATTTTTCCATGTTAAAACAGGGCCGCTTCTCGTGACGATGGCGGATTTATCAGACGATCTGTCTACAGTTGCCGAGTTAATGCGGTTGCATCAAGCCGGTGCAAAGATCGTCTGTCCGTGCCGATATATGCCGGGTGGCGGGCAATGTGGCAGCGGATTTTTAAAACGGATATTGGCGCAGGGCGGAAGCTGGCTGTTGCATAAAACCGGTTTTCCCGTGCGGGATGTCAGTAACAATTTCCGGTTATATGACACGGCTCTGGTGAATGAAATCCTGAATAAACCTGATCCGGAGAGTTCGACAGGACCAGCGATTGCGCTTGAGCTGACGGTCAAGGCATGGCTGCGTGGTGAAACGGTTGTTGAAACGCCGACCGTTTGGCGCGGTGATAAAGACGAGTCGTCCAGCTTTTCGATCCGCAAAATTCTGCCTGCGTATATGAAATGGGTCTGGGTTGCACTGCGCAACAAACCACAATCGCATTAATCCAAAGACAGCGTTATAGAGAATACCCGCTAATATTGCCGTAACCCTTGGGGTAGCGCTTGCAGGCGGATGACATTCATGCGGGTCTGCAGTTCAACATATCCGCCGCGCGTACCGGATTTACCTTCTCCAACGTGAATCTCCGTGATCAACGCGTTCCATTGTAGACAGAATCCTTTCGTGATCCGCTGTTCGGTTTTGTCAGGCAACAGCAGCAGCGCCTGGTTCGATTGAATTGCCAGAACATAATGCTGACGGAACCACCACTGTTGCCACTGATCCAGATTTGCATACATATCGGGTAAGGGATTCAAATGAAGGGCATTTTTTTTCTGCTCGATTATTCTGTACAGTTCATGCCGGTCTGTCGGTTCCAATAATAACATCGCGTCGATCAGGCCGGTTAGTGATTGCGACTGTGGGTTCCGTTGTAGACACTGAATAGCGACCTTCCTCTCGAGAACGGTGCCGCTGCTTGCCATCGTCGTTGCTTCTGCAGGGCAGTCACCCTCACCCCATACCGCGTATGTCAGGATTTTGTACCACTGTCGCGCTTTGTCCACTTCATGTTGAGGTAACGTTTTGATCGCATTTCTGAGTTCCTCGTCACGGTGAAGCAGGCTGAGTGCAGTAATCCGAATCGGGTCGGAATCGGAGTAGAGGTTTTTATAAAGAGGAATTGCGCCCTTGCCTCGTGCAGCCAACGCGCGCATGGACGGGACAGCCAGTTGAGGATCGTTTGTCAGCGAGAATGTCTTTAGGACAATTTCAGCTTTCGGCTCGTTCCAAGGCAACAGTGCCTGCGCCATTTCCAGTTGCAGATGCGGCGGTGAATCTTTAAGACGGTTGCTGATCAGTGGAATTGCCTCAGCCCAACCGAATTTATAGACCCCGTGAAGCGCAAGGACATAAAGCGCTGACGGATTTTCACGCCGCAGTTCAGCCATACACGGGCCTTTGGCATAGCTTGAGTGTGACAGGATCAGAGCCGCCAGTGCGGGTGCTTTAACCGGCGTCGATTGCGATTCAAATAACTGAACCAAAATCCGTTCGGACGCAGCGGTTCCGAATTGGCCGAGAGCTTCTGTTGCAACTGGAGACAAAAGATTGTGTTCACTCTCAGCGACCTCCTGCAGGAACATCATATCCGTTGTCGAACGCCGGGTTCGGGCTTCTTCAATTTTGTGCAGGAGTTCCCTGTTTTCATCTGCTGATACCTTATACTTTTTTGCAAGCTCATTTGCCGATAAATACTGGGGCTTATCTTCCGGATTCCGTGTTATCGGTTCTGGAGAGTTGAATTTCCATTCTGATTTGGTAACGACGGGTTGTTCCTGATTATGTTTCTTTTTCCACGGCATTAATTTACTGGCAATCCCGGAAGCTTTTTGGGTTAATGATTCAGGTTGTTCAGTCGTTTTCGGGATACGGATCGGTTTTGCGTTTTCTGCGGTGATCGGTTCGGGTTTATCTTTTTTGAATTTATCGCTTAAGCATGAACTGCAGAGAACTGCAGTGATACTAACGAGAATGATGTGACTGGAAAGCTGTTTCATTCGCCGCCTTTCAAAAGCCGCTCAAGACGGTCCGGTTCCATCCGCACCGACATGGTCGAGCCGTTTTGCACCTGCACTTGTCCAGCCGGTGCGCCTTTGATTTTGCGCAACTGTTTTGCCTGGGCTTTGGTAACATCCGCGCGGGCTGCGTTTTTCATCTTTGAAAAGTGAACTGCCAAGTGAGCGGCATCCAATAATGTTTGCGGAGGAAGCTGCTCATTGCCGCCTGCACCTTTGACGACGACGTGGCTTCCGGCGCTGGCGGCAGCGTGGAACCACCAGTCATTGCCGCGTGCGATCCGGAACGAAAGCATATCGTTGTCGCTGGCATTTTTCCCGACATAGATTTTCATGCCGTCGCATGAAGTGTACATCCGCACGCCTTTGGGAAGAACTGTTTTTTTCGATAACGGTGCGCGTGAGTCTGGTGTGATCCCTTCAACGTGAACCCGGAAGTGCGCTGCCTGCCCGATCAGTTCATCCGGAATAGCTTCCTGCGTTTGCGGCGGGATATCCGCATCGGGATTATTTTCTTCCTGTTCTTTGATCCACTCATCAAGACGTGACAAGACGGAGGACAGCCCTTCGATTTCGTCGCGGCAGGTTTGCAGTTGTTCTGCAAGCTGGGCTTGCCCGCGTTCATGTTTTTGCGCTTGTTTAAAGTAGCGGCGGGCGTTGTCCATCGGTTTTAACCGCGGGTCAAGGTTGACAGTCCGGCTTTGGCCGGGGTGGAACAGATCGGGAAGCTCCACCTCTTCCATGCCGCGTTTAATAAGGCAAAGGTTCGCTTTGATCAATTCACCGCATTCGCGGATCTGATCCACGTTTTTGGCATCGTCAAATTCCTGCGCCAGCTTTTCTTCTTTGCGGCGGGCGCGTTTGACGGCAGTTGCGACGGCCTTGCGAAAGGAGTGTGCCCGCTGGTTGTTTGCGCACGGGCGCCCGGTCATTTTTTAATTCCTCTGGATTCACGCATTTTCAGCAGCTTTTCGCGTGCGGCAGCAATTTTGTCGGGCGCGATCGGTTTAGGTTTATGTTCTTCCGGAGAGATGAACCGCGTTTTGACGACACGCTTTCGGACGCTGTCGCGATGGGTTTTAACGAGCTTGTTTTCAAATGCCGTTTCGTCTTCATCTTTGATTTCGCCGTACGGATGCGGCGCTGTCGGACGGAAGTCGCGGATGTGGTGGCGGATGTTGACGCCTTCTTCCAGAAAGATCACTTCTTCTGCGATATTTGAAGCCTGATCGGCAACACGGTGCAGCGACTGGACAATAAACAGGATATGGCAGCACCGCTCAATTGTCCGCGGCTCACTACGCATGACGTCCATTAACTCGTAAAAATTGACAAGCGATTCTTCTGCAACTTTTCGGCGGTCGTCCATGATAGCCCAGGCCATTTTGATGTCTTCGCCAAGAAGCGCCTCGATACTCTGGCGGACCATTTCACCTGTGCGGTCGAGCATTGACTGGAAGTCGACAACCTGAGGCAGGACCGATTTCTCACGAACCAGAAACAGGACATGTTCACTGATCGTTGCGGCAAGGTCACCGACGCGTTCGAGGTCGTTGTTGATTTTGCTTGCGGCAACAACAAAGCGCATGTCTTTGCCGGTAAGGGTGCCGCTTTGCAACAGTTCCATGCAGGTACGGTCGACCGAAAGTTCCATCTCATCAATCTCGGCGTCATAGTCAATCACATGGCAGGCCATGTCCGAGTCGCGGTCAAGCAGCGCCATCAGTGCGGTTGTCAGCCCGTATTCGCACATTTCACCCATGGCCGCAAGATCGCGTTTCAGTTTTTCAATTCCCATCGTTGTCGGCATGGTATCTCCTTTTTGTGCTTGCCGCGGCGCGGTCATGCAACCTGAACAATATATCTACGTTACATTGTCTTTTACAACCTGTCGCTCTTTAAGATCTGTCTGGCTTGTCGTTGCCAAGCCTGCATCGTGTTCTGTGTTGATATCAAAATAAACGTATACGCGGTAAATGATCGTATATTCGCTTTGTTTGATTATAACTATAGTTCTATCTGATTTTGTTTGTTTTGACAATCATGAATTCATGAAGCGAATATCAATCTAATCCAAAATAGCCGCATATCATATAAACAGCGGTTAATTCTTTTCAGGGAATTAACCGCTGTTTAAGCACGTTATTGGGTGTAGCAGGGAATTGACTATTGGTTGTCCTGGATACGGGGCAATACGTCGTGAATAAATTCACTTTCTGTGTATGCCGTGATTCTGCCGTCCAAGGTCAATACCAGACGCCATTGGCGGTATTCGCCGCTTTCATGCGGGAAATTATTTCCGCTCGGGCGCATGATACCATCATACTCATAATGCCAGGGGCCGGCTTCATAGATCAGCGGGAAGTCCGGCTCATCCATCGTGCGCAGTCCACTGACGTAGCGGTAGGCTTGGGTACGAGCGCCTTCAACTCCCAGTTCGGTAACCGCTGCGGGGTTGTTGAACAACTCGTCACGTTCCTGTGCCGAAAACAGCTGCATGATCGGAGCCATGGACTGATTCGAACCGGCCGGAAATTTGCCGCTGCGGGTGGCATACGATTGCAGTTTCATCCACATCTTACCGAGGTTAGCGCGTGCGGTCGAAAGGAAAACGCGTTCGCGCTGGCGCATCCAGCTGGGCAGGCGCAGGATCATCATTCCGGTCATCGACGGGGTCAGTCCTACCGGCGAAATAACGGTTGAGCGACAGACGGCGCCACCGGTCTGTACCGTGACCCCACCGCACATGCCGGATAAAAATCCGCGGATGATCGACGAGGACGGCAGCCCACTAACCGAGCGGAACTGCGGCGGGAATACTTCCTGCGCAAGCTCCATGACTTTCAGACGGTAACTTGAACCCAGAGTCAGCGGGAGGTTATCATACCACATTGCCGAAATCCCGTCGGGCAGTTCTTTAACCCGTGCGATGAAATCTTCCTGCTCGGCAAGGCTTGCGCCGAGGGTCGCGTGGTCGATCAGTCCCTGAAACCCGATCATATTACTGGCAATGGCCAGATAATCGGCCGGAAGTTTCGGGAAGAATTCACGGGTCAAGATTCCGTATGCAGGCGAAGTGTCCGGATCCTGACCGTAACGGTAGATCGAAATTCCGGACATGGTTGCCGCAGGCTGGTCAGTTGCCAGCAGTTTTTCAATCGCTTTTGCATCGTTAAGCGGGAAGACAATCACCCACGGAGTTACCTCTTCGCCTTTAGGCAGCAGCGCCATTCCGGCTTCACCAGTCATGGCCTTGCCGATGATTCCGCGCAAACGGCGAACGAGGAGCTCGCGCAGAACCTCAGGGATTTCGATACTCATCTGCAGCGAATAGTCAGAGATACCGAAGGGTTGTGATTCTTCCAGAAACTTTGCCAGATTCTCCGGGCGGGTGTTGGCAGCGAACATGAGTTCAGTTTCATAAGGCATGCCTTTGGCAAGGCGCATCATCCACTCGGAACCGCCGGTATAAGCTTCAGTGACACGGGCGATCTGCGGCTGGATGCCGGGGGTTTTGCTGTCACCGGTCAGTGCTGGACTGGAAACGTGTTCAATAACCCGTTCACTGTCACAGCGGTAGTCATAATAGAGCATGCCGCGTCCGGCGACGTCGCTGGCAAAATCGATCATTTCTGTTGCGCCGGCAAGGTCAACTTTATTGAAAGCGGTCAATAAATGTTCCATATCAACAAATCCGCGAACGTGTGCGGCGCTATCGGTGCGTCCGAGCAACTCACGATAAGCGTCGGTTTTGCCAAGGCTTTCAGTTGCTGACGTCCCGGTTTGTTCAATTTTTTCGCGGATCGAAAGAGCTGTGTCCTGTGTCGTTGCAATGATGAAGTAATTTCTGACCATTCCCATCGACAGCTCCATTGAGGAATACCTCTCCGAGCGGATGACGTCGATATAGTCAGCGGTACGTTCTGCAATCGTTGGCTGCAGGTCGGCATATTCCTTGAGGATTTTTTCAAGTTCGTTTTCTGCAGCGTGGAAAGCCGGTTCACGGTCGCGGCCGATATCAAAAAGAAAGACAAAGACCGGTTCGCCGTTTTGGTCGGCATAGCCTGCAAGTGCCACACGCTTTGCCTGCGGAAATTCAGCGCCCAACATCCGCCAGATCATGGCGAACTGTTGAACCGTGCCGGATTTTTCCTGTGCTTTTGGCAGATCCGTGAAAAGGTTTGAAAGTGTCTGGCTGTTCTGGTTCCAGAAGGCTTCCATGCTTTGGTGCGAAAAAAGTTTTCCGATTGCTGTTTGGCTGAACGCCTCACCCAGTGCACTGCGGTCAAGTGTTTCGAAAAAAAGCAGCGGCTGTGCCGGTAGCGCCATTTCCAGCGGCAATGAGCTATCCTGAACGCTCAGTCGCTCGGGATAAGCAGGTTTTTCTTCTTTATTCTCGTTCTGTTTATCGGTTTCGACGGTTTTTGGTGTTGTCAGTTCTGTCACTGACGGCAATGCGTCTTCTGCCATGCCGCAATAGCTGAACGCGAACAACATCATCACCAGAATCATCGCCTTGCCCAGATCAGGCTGTTTCATAACCTTCCCCTTTTTTACCCACTCCCTTGGCGGTATCAACCGCGGTGTTTTTCATAATATTCTTTTGAAACCAGCAAATAACAATGGCAATGGCCTTGTGTGCGGATTTCTTCTTCATGATGTTCGCATGGACAGGCAATGCCTGCGTCTTTTTCCGGATCACCCGATGTCAGTCGGCAGGGACAGTAATAGACCCCTGTTTTTTCATGCCGCAAAATCAGCCCGCGAACGACTCGTTCAACAACAGATTCATCTGGATTTAGATAAAACCCGTGTTCTGCGGCATAGGCTTGGATTGCCGCCAGTTTTTCCATTTCAGCATCATTCAGGTTCATCTGGTTTTCTCCAACAGTCTTTTATGGGAGTTCCATCCTATGATCTTATGTTTCGGGAGGTGTAAGTCAAGCGCAGGGAATGATTTCTGACCAAGATCCGGACATTCGGCAAAATTTGTCCTTATTGGCTAAATATGCTGGGAAATCGGAAAATTGGCAAAAACGTCTCGAATCAGAATTCATTTTCTTGCTGATCAGCTTTCAGGAGACTAATCTTATATGGTGTTGGTGAGGGCCATCAAGACAGTATCAGGGAGCCAGATTGAAGCCACCGGGCAAATTTTACCAGTATATTCATAAATAAGTATATGCGTTGTCCGGTTGGTGTTCCGGGTACATGAGACAGAGGAGAATCAGGTGGAAGAGCGCGTTTTTTTACTTCCCGGCGAATATCACGTATCCCGCAGACCCGGGGAAATTGCAACGTTGCTGGGCAGCTGTGTCGCTGTTTGCCTATGGAACCCACTCATGAAGTTTTCGGCGATGAACCACTTCTTGTTGCCGGATGGAACGCCGTCCAATGAAGACAAAGGCCGGTATGGTCAAACCGCAACCGAGACAATCATTTGGCTGATGCAGAAGCTGGATCCCAATCTGAAAAATCTGCAGGCAAAAATTTTCGGCGGCGGGATGGTTGTCGGCCACTTGGGTAGCGCGACCAGTATCGGTAGCCGGAATATCGAAGTCGCACGTAGTGTTCTAGCCAGCTACAAAATTCCGATTGTGGCTGAAGATGTTGCCGGAACTCAGGGCCGCCGGATCTATATGGATACCTCCACAGGCAGCGTTCGTGTGCGTAAAATTGAAAAGACCGAGGAAACGAATGAACTCGCCCGCAAGCGCGCCGCGATTGCCAGCCGGGACACGCGGGTTCTGATCGTTGACGATTCGCCGCTTGTCCGGAAGATTTTGCGCAAAGCCGTTGAATCCAGTAATGGTCTGGAGGTATGCGGCGAGGCGGAGGACGCGTTTGAGGCGCGGGACATGATCCTGTCGCTTGATCCGGATGTAATCAGTCTGGATATCATCATGCCGAAGCTGGACGGGCTCAAGTTTTTGAAAAAGCTGTCGCAGTACTTCCCCAAGCCGGTGGTGATCTGCAGCACGATTGCGAAAGACAACTCGGATATTTATAAACGCGCGATTGAGTATGGCGCCGTGGACGTGGTGGATAAGGACGCACTGGCGTTGTATCAGGGGATGGACGTAGTGATGCGCGAGTACATTCCCAAGATCCGCAAAGCATCCGGCAAGGTCGTCCGCAAAAAGATTTTTGATAAATAAATGCCGTAAAACTGAATCTGTAAAACGAAAGCCGGAAGCGTTGTCCTTCCGGCTTTTTCTAATTTGGCAACGTTTGCAAAATAGCGAAGTTATTTTTGATGACATTACGTATGCAGTGTGTGTGATTAATCAAGCATGCGCCCGCACAAGTTGTGTTTTGTTGAGGGCAAAACTATTCTTTAAAGACCATGTCGATGCAGATGACCGCGCCGAGAATCAGCATGCGTACCGGATTGTCCAGCTGTACTGCGCCGTTGACTTCAAGCATGTAATTGTCAGCGGTGGTGAACATTTCTTTTCCGACACCTGCCCACTTCTTCGTGATCGTTGCAAGTTCCAGCCCGTCAATGGTCGAGAACGTAAAGTCCCAGCCGACAATACTGCCCTTGAGCAGACCCAGTTCCGTGTCGTTCATGTCCAGCAGTTTCATCTTCGCGCCGATGGTGAACAGTTTCTGGCGGAATTTGCCGACCGGGTTGTCGTTTTCGTCGAAGACGGTTACGGTCGAGCGCAGGAAGGTAGCGCCGCGATGAACACGGACAATCTGGTTGCCCTGCAAGTCTTTCAGAATAACATTGAACGGGGTGAGTGTTTTATAATCGGTTAAGCGGAAAATCTTGCTGATGAGGCCGATTTCCTCGTGCGTGTTCATGACCAATTCCTGCGTTTCGGGGTCAAGGATATCGTATTCGTTGACCGCCTTGAACATCCCGACTCTTTCGCGTACAAAATAGAGGTTGCGTTTTAATGCGTTATGCATCCGCTTTCCTTCCCTGATTCATTTCAGTCCAAGTTAAAAAATACTCAATGCGCCGTCGCCCGAAACGGTACAGAGTTGTTATTCATTTCCAGTTTTTTTAGCCGCCCAGAACTCACCCCATTCATTCAAAAAGTCCGAGCTTGACCATTGTTTATCGAGGCCGACCTGCGGGATCAGTTTGATATTGTATTCCTGACAGATATCCCATTCGGGGATATTGGTGTAGTCGGTGCGGTCACCGCCTTTTGTGAAGATATGCGGCTTGATGCGGCGCAGGGCTTCGCAAACGGTCTGGTCGTTTTCAATCTCAAAGGGGATGACGTAGTCGACTTCGCGGATACAGCTGACGATTGCGCAGCGCGTTTGAATATCCTGAAACGGCTTGCCTTTTTTTGCTTTCAGAAACGAGTCGCCATTGACAACGACGACAAGAGTGTCGCCGTACTGTTTGGATTCGACGATGCAGGTGGCGTGTCCGGGGTGGATCGGGTCGAAGCCGCCGGAAGTGCAGACAATCGTGCCCAGAGACTCGCGCACGCGGTCGAATTCGTCAAAGTCGAGGATTTTTGCATATTTATCCATGGTCTGCTTTGCTTTCCGTTCAGAATAGTAGTAATGAATAATCTATCGTATGGAGATTGAAGGTGAAAGTCAATTTCAGATCTCTTTTTGTCCGCGCCATTCTGACGGGGTCAGTCCGGTTTTTTTGTGAAACAAGCGGCTGAAGTAATGTGCGTCATCAAAGCCGATGCGCTCGGAGATTTCTGAGATGGAAAACGCGCTGTGGTTCAGCATGGCTTTGGCTTGATTGAGCTTGACCTGAAGATGATATTGATGCGGCGAAAGACCGGTCTGTTCTTTGAAGACGCGTCGGAAGTGCGGGTAGCTCAGGTGCAGCTCTGCGGCGAGTTGTTGAATATCAACGCTTTCAGCCGGATTGGACTCAAGGTAATCGATGGCGTCACGGATGGCCTCGGCAGTCGGGTTGATTTGCGCGTGCCGGATCTGCTCGCTGCCAAGAAGCCGTCCGAGAAGATATAAGAGGCACGCCCCTGCTTCCATCTGAAACCCCAGTGGGCGGTGCTGGCACAGCTCTAGTATCCGCTCAAAGTGCCAGATCAAAGCATCGTCACGGCCGCCGAAAAGTACGGGCTGTTTTGCATCAAGAAATCCATTCCGACGCAGCCGCTGTGCAGTTTCTCCGCCAAAGAAAACCCAGTACTCACTCCATCCGGTTTCCTGCAGATACGTGTAGTGGTGCCACTGCCCCGGCAGCAGCAGCAGCGCATGGCCTGCATCAACTGGTGACTCCCGCATTTCTGCGTCCCAGAACTTTCCTTTGCCGTGAACAAGATAAACCAGTTCAAAATCACGCAACCGCCGGACAGGCCCGGTCGAACTCTGATACCACTCCGGCGGAAGCGAGTCCCATGTTGCATCCAAACCGATTTCAGGTGTACCGGCCGGAATGGTATTACTGCCTGCACTGAGGATATGCAGTCCCCATTCATGATCGCGCGGGGTGAGGGTCGGGTAAAACGACCGTGAGGGCAGCGCTGCCATTCTTTTGCTCATTTTGTCCACCTCAATGCACAGTTTCTCTATTCATAATCCAGATTAAATCAGATAAATAACAAGTATAGGCGGTTTAGGCAGAAAAGGCCACTGAGAATTAATGATCATTTTGTTAAATGGAGATAAAGCATGGCGGATTTGAAAGTTGGGGTGATTGGTGCCGGTGGCCGTGGAAGTCTGGCGCGTCATGCACATAAGCCGGGTGAGGGTTCGCGGGTTGTTGCCTGCTGTGACGTCAGTCTGAAGGTGCTGGACGAATGCCGTGAACACTATGGCGACGGTCTGCAGACATGTTCGGATTATCACGAATTGTTGAAAACAGATCTGGATGCGGTGTTTATCTGCAGCCCCGATTTTCTTCATGAAGAACATGCACTCGCCGCTATCGGTAAAGTCGGCGGGATTTATCTTGAAAAACCGATGGCAATTACGATTGAAGGCTGTGACCGGATTCTGACAGAAGCAAACAATGCCGGTACGCGTCTGTTTGTCGGGCACAACATGCGTTATATGACGATCATCCGCAAGATGAAATCGCTGATCGAATCTGGAGCCATCGGCGAGCCGCGAGGGGTGTGGTGCCGACATTTTATCAACTATGGCGGTGATGCATATTTTCGCGATTGGCATGCGGATCGCAAAAATGTGACCGGGCTTCTTCTGCAGAAAGGCGCGCATGATATTGACGTGATGCACTGGCTTGTAGGTGCCTATAGCCGACGGGTCAGCGCGTTCGGAAATCTCAGTGTCTACAACAGGTGCGAGCGGTTACCCGAAGGTGAGAAGGGCAGTGCAAAGTTTAATGATGCGCATTGGCCGCCGTTGAAACAGACCGGTTTTGCGCGCGAGATGAATATCGAAGATCAGACGGTGATGACGATGGAGATGGATAACGGAATTCTGGGCAGTTATCTGCAATGTCATTTCACACCGGACAGCTGCCGCAATTACACCGTCATCGGAACAGAAGGGCGTCTTGAAAATATAGGTGACGGGCCTGATGACCCGATCATGGTTTGGAACAAGCGTCATGACTATCGTGCAGTCGGTGATGAAGTCTATCGTGGTGATCCTATTGAAGAGGGGTCACATGGTGGTGCCGATCCGTTGATTGTTGAAGAGTTTTTACGCTTTGTTCGCGATGGCGGAGAAACCACGGCGACACCGATAGCCGCACGCATGGCGGTTGCTGCCGGTGTGAAAGCGACCGAGTCGTTACGCAGTGGCGGCGGCGCGCTGGAGATTCCGGATCTTCCGGCATAAGTGAATATAATCAGACGACAAAACGAAAGGATCAGACGATGGCGATACGTGTCGGAATTCTCGGACTTGGCTTTATGGGCAAGTGCCATTATGAAGCGTACAAAACAATTCGCGGAGCGGAGGTAGCGGCGATTTGCGATATTGACAGTAAAAAACGCTCCGGTGACTGGTCGGGCATTGCCGGAAATATCGGCGGGGCTGGAAAGAAAGAAGACCTCAGCGGACTCTCACTTTATGCAAACGCGGACGAGTTGTTTTCCGATCCGTCGCTGGATGTAATCGACATCACGCTGCCGACATATCTACATGCAGAGTTTGCTAAAAAAGCACTCGCGTCCGGCAAGCACGTCATCTGTGAAAAGCCGATGGCGCGGACAAGCAAAGAGGCAACGTCACTGGTCTCGGCCGCGCGCAAGGCGAAGCGGCAGATTTATGTCGCCCAGTGCATCCGTTTCTGGCCTGCGTATGCGACTGCGCGTGAGATCATCCGTAGCGGTAAATATGGCCAAACATTGTCGGCAACATTTCGGCGGTTGTCGATTACGCCGACGTGGAGCTGGAAAAACTGGTTGATGGATTCGGACAAAAGTGGTGACGCGGCGCTTGACCTTCATATTCATGACGCCGATTTTGTGCGCTATTGTTTCGGCAGTCCACGAAGCGTGTCGGCTGATGCAAGTGGATTTAAACCGGGTCGGGCCGATCATATCATCGCGCGCTATGAGTATGAAAAAAACCTGCTCGTCACGGCAGAAGGCGGCTGGATCTATCAGGGGACGGGCTATCCCTTTGAAATGTCGTTTCAAATCGCGATGCAGAAGGCATGCCTGAGACTGTCGCCGGACGGAGTGTTAACGCTTCACCCGAACAAGGGAAAACCGAACGTGGTTAAACTTCCGGCAAAAGATGGTTATCAGCAGGAACTGTCGCATTATATCGAGTGCATCAAAAGCGGCAGGCCGTCGCCGGTTGTCAGCCCAGAAGACGCTGCGGAGAGCGTCAAGCTGATCGAGTCGGAGTTGAAAAGCATCACGACAGGCAAGCCGGTGAAAATGGTTTGAGATTTACGAATACTCAATTTGTAAATGCGAAGCAAAGGATAGAACAATGGCAGTCGTAAGGCAGATTAATTATTGGGTTGTCGGTGGGTTTGAAGGGGCAAAGCCGGTTTTGCAGGCGGTTGAAGAAGCGAAGGCGATGGGGTATGAAGGGCTGGAGCCTGCGTTTGGTGCAGGAGAGTTGACGCCTGATACAACCGAAGACGGGTGTAAGCGAATTGCAGACGGTGCGAAGAAACTGGGATTGCCGATCCGGACAATCTGCACAGGCGCGTATTGGGGGCAATCGCTTTCGCATCAGGATGCGGCGGTACGGAAAGCTGCGATTGCATTTACGAAGTCGTATCTGAAAGTTGCGGGCTGGCTTGGAGCAAAGGTGGCGCTGGTTGTGCCGGGTCATGTCGCGGTTCCGTTCGATCCGTCGCAACCGGTGGTGCCGTACAAGCAGGCATGGAAACTGGCGGTGCAGTCACTGAAACAGGTGCTGCCGACAGCGCACGAGTGCGGTGTGAAGATCGGCCTTGAAAACGTCTGGAACTGGTTTCTGGCTGATCCGTTTGCGATGAAAGCATTTCTGGACGAGATTGATGATACGTATCTAGGCTGTTATTTTGACATCGGCAACTGTCTGGTGAACGGTTATCCCGAGCACTGGATTGAGATTCTGGGCAAAAAGGTTTTTGCGGTGCATTATAAAAACTTCTCGCGGGATGACTGCGGTGGCAACCTGCACGGCTTTGGTGATGATCTATTAAAAGGCGAAGCGAATTTTGAGGCTGTTGCTGCGGCGCTGAAAGCGATCAAGTATACAGGCACGATTACAGCGGAGATGATCCCATTCAGCCGCCTGCCGGATCTGGTGTTGCCGGATCTGGATTTGGCCAAAGACACAGCGAAGAAACTGCTTGATGTGACAAAAACAATTTAATATCGATTGAATGTAATAATGCAGGGGATGCTTTTCAATGTAAAGAAAAGCATCCCCTGTTTTGTGAAAATAAATTTATGAAAGGAAAATGCGTTCGAGAGCGCTGCGGGTGGTGTTGCCGGCGTTGTCTTCGGCTTCAATGAAGTAGCGTACATCACCCAGCCCGGTTGGTAGCGCACAGGAATAAAAATCAGCAACAGAACGCGCACCGGTCTTGGACTGATACGCGCCTGCCGATTTCATCTCGATGGCCTGTTCGCCTGTATCTGTTCGGATTGTCAGCGTAACGCGCTTGAGCCCTGTGATGTCATGAATAAAGCTGTAAACTGTCGCCTCACGCGGCGCGTCATTCAGGTTGCCGTGTTGTCCCCATGCTTTTGCGCCCGGATTTTCCGGTAAGACCCACGGGGCGAAGATCGTCGGCGGAGTCTTGTCTGAGCCGCTGTTGACGATATGATCCACCGCGCCTGCGATGCGGCCGAGTGCATCGTTAGCAGCGTGCGTGACCTGAGCGTCCCACACATCTTGTCCAGTCCAATACCAGTAACAACTTGTTTCAGCAGTCAGCAGCAACCGCTCCGCTTCATGCAATCCAGCCGCGTTCGGATCATTGTCGGCGACTGAGTGCACTGCATTCTGTAGCGCTGTCAGAACCGCCCACGAATTCAAGTCTGGCGAGTATTCCTCGCGGTAGCGGCTGAACCATTTCATGAATTGCGGATCACCATTGTCCGCGCCACTCCATGAACCGGGCTCGATATGGACGACCTTGTCCGGATCCGGCGGGAACCGCTGCAGATAATCTTCAATCGTTGTCAGTTCAAACCGGGAGTTACGCTTTAGCCACTCGACCATTTGTCCGGTGTTATGGGTGTAGTAACCTTCCGCGCCGCCGCCGTGGTTGTCACCGTCCGAGTGCAGGACAAAAAACGGCGGATGTTTCGGGTCGAACGATCCGGTTTTTTCAATTTGCGATAAAACCTGTCCCAAAACGTCGGGGTACTGTAACGCGCCAAAGCCGCCGCGGGCATCTTCATTTCCGATGTAACGCTCAGCTGGCACGGCGATGATTTTGTGCAGTGTGCCGTCTGGATCGGTATAGCCGACGTACTCAGGTTTCAGAAGTGACGGGCTGATCAGACTTCCGGCCCAGATGTTGTGCAGTTGCAGCCAGTCGTCGACGGCCGGGTTCTGTTGCTCAGCCTGGTTCGGTGGCAGCATCCCTTCCTGTGAACCGCCATACGGGTAATCTTTGCAGGCGCGGAAGCGGTGAATCGAGTCGTAAATGACCGCGTTGATGCCGCTCTTGACCAGCGCCGGAATCATACGGACATGAAACGCGGTTTCGGGTGGAAATAAAACGCGCGAGGCTTCGACACCGAATGCGGAGCGGATCACATCGCGGTGCATTTCAATCTGCCAGACAATATCGCGTTCAGGAATCAACGCCATCAGTGGATGGAAGAATCCGAACGCGGCGAAATTCAGGCGGGGATTACCGAAAGCTGTTTTCTCCTGCGCCAGCGCACGAAGCTGCTCTTTCCAGTTTCCGAAGCAGCCACCACAAAGCCCTTCGCGCTCGCACCGGTCGAGTTGCTCGATCAGTGATCCGCTCCAGCTTGTCGACAAACCTGCGTGCGGGAGCCCGCCGTCACGGTACTGACGGACGGCCGAAGGGACAAAGTGGGTGTAAGGCCCGCAACGGGAGCCGAAGATTTCGTCACGTTGTCCGTCCCAACTTTGTGGACGTGCGGCTTCATAATAGGGCTGGTGCATGTGCTTGTGAATCGCGTAATAAATTTTTGGCGTCGAACTGTCTTGCGTGGAAGTCGCGGCCGGTTGCGCGTGTGCGACAGTTGCTGGGATAATGGTCGTATCGGCAGATGCGGATGCCGTTTGTGCGGGCGCAATCGAGAACTCGGTAAAGTATTTGATCCAGTCGCTTGGAGCGGCCGAGGCGATGTCTTCGGTGCGGCAGCCTTCAATCTGCACGCTGAAGTAACCATCGGACAGTTCACCCGCAGGGACATCAGCGCGGAACCAGTTATTTTCTTCGTGGTGGATATGCGCGCGGGTGATAAGGTGCTCGTTGATTCCTTCCCAGAAGATGATCTGCGGAAACGGGACGTCGCCGTTTGTGCGAAACCTGACAGAAAACGCCGGAGCGCGTCCGGTGACGGGATCGCACGCGAGGTTTTGCGGCAAGACAGCTTCCAGGATTTCAGTAAACCGGTTCATCCTCTTTCCCCCCTATATTCCTTGAATCGATAATGGTATTAACGTGAAGTGATAGAATCGAGTTATTGAAATGATCATATTTATAAATGAGATCGTATGGTATCGAGTTGAAAACTATTCACCAGCATCTTCAAGTTGATCCTGACGGGTTTTCTGGATATCGTTCAGTTTGTTTTTTAATTCTTCGCCACGGCGGACGGCGGCAGCGCCGGTCGCTTCGTCGGCAACCGAATCGATATCCTTTTTTGTCTCCTCACAACTGCAACCCGAAACCATCGATATGCCTGCGCACACCCCCGCCAGAATCCATCCGCACCAATTTGTTTTCTTCATCATTGGTTCTCCCTATCAAAAACAGCCCATCCATTATTGTGTGCAGATGATGTATTGGAAGCAATCAAAATCAGTGCGGGATAGATCGGATTCATTGTTGCGAGAGTTCTTTTAAAAGTGTGAGGATCGGGTAATATTTGGGAAAGAAAATTTGTTCTGGATTCAACGGCGGTATCCGGATACGGTTTTGTTATTGCATCAGTCAACCGGAAACAGGAAAAACCATGGCGAAAAAGAAAACAGTGTATCATTGCAAAGAGTGCGGTCATGCTTCGGGCAAATGGCTGGGTAAATGCCCCTCGTGCAACCAGTGGGATACGTTTGTCGAGGAGTTTGTCCAACCCGACGCGTCGCCTGATGCCGGAAGCCGAGCCGCACGCGGTGATGGAAAAGCTGTCGCTATCGGCAAGGTCAAGGCTGAGCACGAAACGCGGATTAATTGCGGCGTTGAGGAGGTTAACCGTATCCTCGGAGGTGGGCTTGTTCCGGGAAGCGTCGTGCTGATTGCGGGTGAGCCCGGGGTTGGCAAGTCCACGCTGATGCTGCAGGTGGCACACTGGATCGCGACCTCCGGTACGGGCGTGTTTTATGCGACAGCCGAAGAATCGGCGATGCAGTTGCGGCTGCGGGCGGAGCGTATCGGTTGTGTTGCCGACAATCTTTTTGTCATGGCGGAGAACCGGCTGGATGCGGTAATGCACGCGGCTGAGCAGAGCGACTGCGGGGTGCTGGTCATGGACTCGGTGCAGATGGCGTACTGGAGTGAACTTGCAGGCGCTCCTGGTTCGGTCGGGCAGGTTCGTGAATGTACCGCCGCGCTGTCGGCGTTGGCAAAGCGTACGCACATGGCGGTACTGCTGGTCGGGCATGTTACGAAAGACGGCGCAATCGCCGGGCCGAAGGTATTGGAGCATATGGTTGATGTGGTGCTCAGTTTCGAGGGCGACCGCTTTCATGCCGCACGCATTTTACGGGCGAGTAAAAACCGGTACGGCGCTGTGGGCGAGATCGGTGTGTTCGAGATGATGCAGCAGGGACTGACGCCGGTGTCTGATCCGTCGCGGCTGTTTTTGTCCGGATACCGTTCGGAAACTCCGGGCAGTGTCGTGACCGCGTCGCTTGAAGGGTCACAGCCGTTTTTGGTAGAGGTGCAGGCACTGGTGGCTCCGGGACTGCCGGGAAACCCACGTCGCCGCGTCAGCGGGATGGATCAGAACCGTGCGGCGATGATTCTGGCTGTCCTTGAAAAACGCTGCGGGTTGGCGCTGTGTGACAAAGACGTTTATCTGAATGTTGTCGGCGGCGCGCAGCTTGATGAACCGGGCAGCGACCTTGCCATCGCTCTGGCGGTTGCCAGCAGCCTGCAGGATCAGCCGTTTCCGGAAGGGATTATCGCGTTTGGCGAGATCGGGCTTGGCGGTGAAGTGCGGCCGGTTGCGCGGATGGAAGCGAGGCTTAAGGAGGCTTCACGGCTCGGATTTATCAGTGCGATTTGCCCGCCGCTTCGGGAGCCGAAATCATCAGAAAATAAACCTGATGCAAAAACGACCAAGAGTGATTTTGAGATTAGAATTTATCCGGCCAAAATGATTGAAGACGCGTTACTCTCCGCACACCGTGCGCGACAATAGAGGAAGCAGAATCGATGAAACTGATTCGGACATTACGACACTGGAAAATTATCGGGCTTGTCATTGCGTGTCTGGTACTCATTCTTTTTTTAATCGGTTTTATCGCACCGATGATTAGCTGGAAAAACGAACGCATCTGGACCTGTTCGACGTGTGGTGCGAAAAAACAGCTGACAAAGCATTTGCTCTGGGGAACAATATATCCGGATCAGATCAATGACGTACCGGTTGATCCGCGCGAATCTGAACCGGGTGTTGCCCCGTCACCGCTGACGGTGTGGATGAAAAAGAATAACGTTCCTCACACACACACGTGGAGAAGCACATCAGATCGCACCGACTTTCTGTTCGGATTTGGACATAGATACAGATGCAGCACTCCAGCGCCGCCGATTTACAGTATGCCCCGGATATTCCTGGAACGTTTTGTACAGAAGGCATCAGAGCAGCAGGTGCGGCATCTTTTGCAGACACTGGCCGAATCACCGGATAACGAGGCGAGAGCGGAGTTAAATCAATACTGTCAGTTCGATTTCCCGTCTTCTGCCAGCGAGTGACCCTTTTTCTGCACTTCGCGCCAGATTATATGCAGAATAAAATATGTTGCTGCGGAAATGAAAAGATCAATGGCAAATGTAAACATGACATGTTTCCAAATGACTTCGCCATTGCCAGAAAGGCTTATAGAGTAAGTATCAAAGACAAACAGAGGATGTCCGTATAGATATGTATCGACAAATTGCTTGCTGTTGATCATTGTGTGAGAGAAAAAAAGCAAAGTGGCCAAAGCGAATACCAGAACGATTTTTTCATGTGTCTTCGACATCGAGCGTACGATGAATAACAGGATGAAATACACCGCAGACACGGTTGTAAGGTCGATAGCGAATGTATCAATAGACCTCCCCTTCATCAATACCATAAGCATCATAAATAATGAGGGGACAACCGTATAGATAAGTATCGACAAAATGCTTTTTGCAGAATAATGTGCTTGCGGTAAACAGAAGAACGGTAAAAGAAAAAATCAGCAGGATGTGTTTCATCATCGAATGTCTCCTACAGTTTTTTATTCTCCTCGCAACGCGCGCAAGGCAACAGCAACATCGGGCTGGCGGCACAGGCTCTCGCCCACAAGCACCGCGCACACGCCGCTGGCTGCAAGCGTATCCATTTCCGCGCCCGAAGAGATTCCGCTCTCGGAGACAATGGTGACAGTGTCCGGCAGCATCTTTTGCAGTTTCGGCGTTGTGTTCATGTCGACGACGAAGGTGTCCAGATCCCGGTTGTTGATCCCGATCAACTTCGCGCCGCACAGCATTGCTTTTTCCAGATCCAATTCGTCGTGGATCTCCATGAGTACATCCATCTGGTATTTGGTCGCCAGATCATACAGCGACTTCAATTCCGATTCGCCCAGCATTCGTGCAATCAGCAGCACCGCGTCGGCACCGGCAGCGCACGCTTCCAGAATCTGCGCCGGATGGATCAGGAAATCCTTGCGCAGCACCGGAAGGTTTACGGCTTCACGCACAGCGCG
>QKHZ01000096.1 GCA_003249795.1 bacterium
GAAATTTTATTATCTCCAACAAAGTTTCCCAACCATCAAGATTTTTTCACAACATATTATATTAAATACACTTATAAATAAAATCGAGACCAATACAGAATCAACATCATTTCGCCACCCGAACAACAGCCTGACCCGCCGACAGGCGCGACCAGCTCCCGAAGATGAACCGATTTCATGACGCAGAAGCGAAAATTCACCGAAAACTGACGCCTCCAGAAGAGGCCACCAATGCCTAATTTTGCATTGTTTATGCAACCTTTTAATGTTTCATGCAACTTTTGCATGAATTTATTTGTTTTTGCATGCGGGCGGCGTATAGTGAGAGTAAAGCGAACAGCAAACTGCGGCGCCCGACAACGTGATGAGATGTCATTCCATATAGAAACATTGCCCGCCGCGCAGACAGGCAATTTTATAAAAGATCTCACAGGAGATGGCATGCTGCCACTGTCATTAACGCGAATAAAAGAAATCCGTTCTTCACGCATTGCCCGCCGCGCAGACAGGTGATTTATAAAAGATCTCACAGGAGAGAAAAATGTTGGATACCGGAAAGAACAATGACGACCAAAACGGAAACAACCTGACCCAAGTCGCCGCACGCGCATGCGTGTCAAAAGGGACGGTCAGTCGGGTCTTCAATAACAGCGGACTGATCCCGCAGGAGACACGCACGCGGGTTCTGAGCGCCGCGCGTGAAATCGGATTCCGCCCGCGCGTGGGTGTGCGCAAGAAACAAATCGCGCTCGTCACCGAACCGCCATGGAAGACACACATGGGCGGGTACGTCAACACACTGACGCAATAC
The DNA here is from genome assembly GCA_003249795.1 of bacterium. GTDB lineage: Bacteria > Planctomycetota > SZUA-567 > SZUA-567 > SZUA-567 > SZUA-567. The sequence continues at coordinate 812 of QKHZ01000096.1, forward strand.
ATCTGCTATGCCCTCTCGCAGGCAGACGCGGCGATCTCGATGATCACCGAAGACAACATGTCGGCTCCCGATGACAGCTGGTTTGACGGGATCATCGGCATCGCGTGGGAACCGCAGACAATCAACATTCTGAAAGCCATCAAGAATGTCCCGATCGTCTGGTTCAGCGACAACTACACCGACAGCTTCCACTCCATTTATGTAAACTGCATTTCGACCGGACAGATTGCAGGAAACTATCTTTTCGCCAATGGCCACAAAAAAATCGCCGTGATCCACGACACCGACTACACCGGCAACGGCCGGCTGAAAGGAGTACAACAGGCAGCAGACGAGCGGTGGATGGATCCGTCGCAAGCGGTATTGTCGATCTCGAACACGACATCAATGCACATCGCCGTCAAGCAACTGATCAACGCGGGCTGCACCGCAGTCTGGGTCACAGGCGAGGACATGAAGGTACTGGAAGTCAACTGGCTGCTGCAGGAGCTGGCAGGCGTGCGGGTTCCTGACGAGATCTCACTGATGGGATTTGAAAACCCGGGGATCTCTGAATTCCAGCGTCCGTCACTGACGACAATCGCCTGCCCTTTACAGGAGATGGCGGAGAAATCGGTCGAGATCGTGTTGCAGGAAAAGCACGAAGAGCTGGTCAAGGTGGAGCTGCCGGTCAAACTGATCGAACGCGGCTCGGTAAAGAATATCCTTCCCATCCACAACGAAACAAGCACAGAGAACAGGACGGAAAAGCAATGAGAACATTTGGTGAGAAACTACTCCTGACCTGCGCTGCAACCGCTCTGCTTCTGACAACGCCGCTGCACGCGGAGGATATGGCAAATGCGGAGGCTGGTGTCACTGCGGCGCCGCAACAGACTCAACCCGTCGTCGCCGGAACGGATCAGCTGAAGACATTTGGGGATGCACAGTTTACGCTGGGTGCCGACTTTTCAATCGAACTGCGCTACACCGATCCGAAGTCGGCGCTGGTGATGTATCCGCCCGCCGGATCAGGCGACTGGGACTTCACAGGATGGGAGTACCTTAATATTCCGGTAGAAAATCTGGCGAAGAGTTCGCAACTGCGACTGACTGTCCACGTTCGGGATCATGCCGAAAAGCAAAGAGAAGTCGTGATCGGCGCGGCGGTCAACCCCGGCGAAACGAAAACAATGCGCCTGCGACTCCCGCATGCGATTCTCTATAGCACGGACAAAGGCGTCCCGGGGCCGCGGGTCATCGATACGGGAAAAATCGAACGGATCGAGTTCAAGCTGCAGTGGCCGTTTGAACCACAAAAACAGGATCTGGTTCACTGCCGAATCGGACAGCTCACGCTATCAGGAAAAACAGACAACACCTCACGCATGCCCGAAAAGTTTTTCCCCTTCATCGACAAATACGGCCAGTACATCCACAGCGACTGGGCCGAAAAAATTCACAACGACGAAGAGCTGCGCAACAATCTGGCGACAGAACAGAAACAGCTGGATGCGGCAACGCCGCCTGAATCGTGGGACAAATACGGCGGCTGGAAAGACGGCCCGCAACTGAAAGCGACAGGATTCTTCCGCACGGAAAAATATAACGGCAAGTGGTATCTGATCGATCCGGACGGGCACCTGTTCTTCTCGCTCGGGGTGGACGTCGTCTACGCGCATACCGACGCGACGATGGCGAAGGGACACGAAACCTGGTTCGCATCGAAAATTCCGGAATCAAACCGGATGGCATTCACCGACGAGAACCTGAAGATCAAATACGATACGCAAGAGTATTCAAAAAAGTTTTACGACAACCTCGTGCGCCGCTTCACCGCGTGGGGGATCAATACCATCGGCAACTGGTCGTCTGAGGAGATGCTGGCCACCCACAAAACGCCGTACGTACTGCAACTGAAAGATTTCGGCGACCTGCCCCGCATCGAAGGCACCAAGCTCAAGTTCTATGATGTCTTCGCACCGGACTTTGAGCGCAAGCTGAAAACTCTCATCCCGGATCTGGTCAGAAAACGTCCTGCACTCGAGCGATCTCTCGACGACCCGCTCTGCATCGGCTATTTTCTCGACAACGAAATCCGCTTCGGAAACTGGCTGCAAGACGGCTGCCCAGCGCTTGTAGCGGCAATCATGAAAAGTCCGCAAACGCAACCGGCAAAACTCGAATTCATCAGCGACCTCAAGGTCAAGTACCTGTGGATCGAAAACCTGAATGCGGCATGGAAGACTGAATATGCGGATTGGGATGAACTGCTGAATGAAACTGAAAAACCGGAGTCCTCAGACGCCTTCAACAAAGACGCCACCGACTTCTTCGCTAAAAATGTAGACCAGTATTTCCGCTGCTGCCGCGATGCCGTGAAACTCTACGCGCCGCAGCACCTGTATCTCGGCTGCCGCTTCATCGGTACCGACTGCATCGTGCCGGAGCTGGACGCTGCCTCAAAGAAATACTGCGACGTCCTGACCGTGAACATCTACGCGCACACGCCCGCAAACCTCGGAGCGCCGACCTTCCCCGACATGCCGGTGCTGATCGGTGAGTTCCACCTCGGTATCTATGACCGCGGGATGTTCGCGCCAGGGCTGTGTCTGGCCGGAGCCACGCAAAAAGACCGCGCACTCAGCTACACCCGTTTTCTACAGGGAGCGCTGTGCCACCCGAATATTGTCGGCGCACACTGGTTCCAGCTGCGCGACCAGCCACTAACAGGACGCTGGGACGGAGAAGGCTACGCCATCGGTTTTGTGGATGTGGCAGACACACCGTATCCGGAACTGACAAATGCAATCCGCGAAGTGAGTGAGGGAATGTACCCGTACCGTGTCAGAGGCACGTTTGAAAACAGGATGAAGTGAGGACCCTGCCATGAAAAAGAAAGCGTTCACACTGGTGGAGTTGCTGGTCGTCATCGCGATTATCGCAATCCTTGCGGCGATGCTGATGCCAGCGCTCACCAAGGCGCAGGAGATGGCGCGCACCGCCAGCTGCAAGTCGAACCTCGCCCAGATCGGCATCACCTCGACACTCTACATCAACGACAACAACGACTGGACAGTCACCGCCTACCGCTACAACAAATTCTGGTTCAGCGTCATGAACACATACTACGCAACCGGCAACAACCTGTTCAAATGCCCGTCGGAACCGAACTTCAGTTTCTCCGCGCAGAAGGTGAACTACGGACTGAATCTCTATTCGCTGGGCGAAACGGTCAGCAACGCCAAAAACCTGATCCCGCAGAAAGCGACGGCAATCGACAGTTTCAGGCGCAACTCGAAACTCGCGATCATCACCGACACGCCACCGGTCTGCAGCGACCTCTCCGACATCCGCAACATGTCGGCAAACGCGGCCTACTGGGAACCGCCCTCAGCCGTCGCCGGGATCAACAGCACATCCTCAGCGTGGTATCCGGCCTACGCGCGGCATCTGCAGAACATGAACACGCTGATGTTTGACGGGCATGTCGAAACGGTCAACGGACAGCTTTTCATCCTAAAACGCAACGACTACTGCAACCCCGCGATGAAGGCATACGGTTCAGGAATACTCGGCATCCAGACGTTCAAGACCTATTAACGAACGCCGTCATGCATTGAACAGGAGGCCGGTCAGTCAGCGCACAAGACGCAACATAAAATTACTGAAGGATGCATTCGATCACAGGAATCGGCATGCCGTCCTTGGGCTCGGACATCAACTGCAGGATCGTCGCGTCTGCATGAAAACGGGGATTGAGGTTTTCGTTGGTGACCGGCTCATTGTGCTTGATCACCGCACCCCGTGCCCCATCATGCAGCGTCTGCGCGTATTTGACTTTCCCCGCCAGACCCACGCGCGGTGATTGCCACTGGCTTCGACGCAGTCGGAATCACGCAGATAGCTTTCGGGCGTGAGGGTGTCTTCAGAACCGTCGAGCTTCAGGCGGTTGTTCAGAATGATATTCGGCTGAAGCTTTCGCACCTGCGCCAGCATCATTGAAGATAAAATTGAAATGCGTTATGCAAACTGCTGCAAAATGAATTTTGAAACCAACTGCACCTGAAGGTCACGCCCCGCGTCCGAGCAGTGAACGCCATCACAATACAACTCCGCACGGTCACCCATCGGCGTGTACAGGTCAAGCACAGGAAGCCCCATCTCATTGGCAATCGCCAAGGCGTCGGCGTTGCGGCGGAGTACGCGGGAAGTGCGCTCCTGAAACTCGCTCTTCCCGTTCTCGACCGGCCATTTGATCATCGGCGTCGACGTCCGCCATGCAAGACGCGGCGCGCGGTTTTTCAAAATCAGCAACACTTCGCGCAGCGCCGGTGCGTACAACTCGTCATCAATACCGAACCCGTGCAGGCCGTTATTAAAAACGATCAGCTCATAATTCTTGCGCTTGAGCATGAACTCTAGATCAGACATATACTCGACATCTGTCACGTGCTTGGCGGTCGCAAAGCAGTCGACGCAATAGTTTTCCTTGAGCTGTTCATGCACCGACACAGCGTGTCCGGCGACAATCGAATCGCCGACAAGCAACACCCGCGGCAATGTCGTATCCGATTCGTTGAGCCAGCGCATGGTAATCCACTCGTGCGATTCCCGGATCAGTGTTTTGCTGTTTGGCGATTGCATACTCATGGACATTCCTTTTATTTTTGGTTTATCGTAATGACATCATCAATACTCAACTTGCTGAAGAACCAGCAACCGCACCGATACGCGCAATGTTATTTCATGCTTGGGATGATAATACCGCGCAGGATGATTTTCTGGCACGAGATAAACACCACCATCGTCGGCTGCAGTAGGCTCCTGCCGCAGGTATCGTGACGGTTTTCAGCTCCCTGCATTTTTAACGATGATATTTCCGGGAGGTAATCTCCATAAATGAATAAATATATTATATAACATAATCAAGGTTCAGCGCCTTCAGAAAATCCCGACATGGCGGAAAGCCCATGACGCAAAATCTCTATCTAGTCACTCACGACGCATTATTCAGATATCAACGGCACTGACAAAGCGGCTTATCCGCATCCTCTGTGTGGACACATCGGTTAATGAAATATTGAAATTCTAAGGAAATTTCAGCGAAGCTGTGATAAAATAAAAAATTCGCGAGAAACAAAAACCCGCTTCCCGCACAGACAGAGATACCGAATATTGGAAAATCAATTCTCATTCCGCAACAGAATCTGCAAAACAACACGTCTTCCAACAGAGATGAGCCAATCTTAACGTCGCATAATATTCTATAACAATAAAAGCAGTTGTCAAATCAGGTAGCCAAAAATACCTTAAATTCCCAACGTCGTCGTTTATCTTTCGCATGTGAATAATCACATACATCATGCGAGTCGAATGCATGAGCCGTGCCCAAAATCAACAACGAGTGCATGTGGTGGAAATATGTTCGACAACTGGATC
>QKHZ01000045.1 GCA_003249795.1 bacterium
GATGTTTAAAAGGAAAGTCAGAGAATAAGGAAAAGCCCGGAAGCTATATCTGTAAAAAATGCGGGGCGGTTTCCAAAAAAGAAGGCCATCTCTGTAAGCCCAAGAAGATCAAAAAAGACTGACCAGAATGCCGCCTTCGTGAACAGCAGGCGGCATTCTGTATTGATGCCGAGGTGGCGTTGATAAGAAAGACAGGAGAAGGATATGGACTGTGATCTGGCGATTATTGGCGGCGGGCCTGCGGGATTGTCGGCGGCAATTTATGCGGGGCGAGCAGACCTGAAGACCTGTCTGTTGGAAAAAGCGCTGGTGGGTGGTCAGGTGTCCTCGACGCTGGATATCGCAAATTATCCGGGCTTTCCAGAAGGAATCGACGGTCCGCAACTGGCGGCGAAGATGCGCGCTCAGGCCGAGCGCTTCGGCGTTGAGTTTCGCACGGCTGAGGTTCATGATATCCGCAGGGAAGACGGCGGATTTGTCCTGCAGTTGCAGAAAGGGGAGTTTCGCGCTCGCGCCGTGATTGTGGCGACAGGATCAGACCCGAAAAAGATCGGTGTTCCGGGCGAGGAGGAGTTCCGCGGACGCGGGGTGAGTTATTGCGGGACGTGTGACGCGCCGTTTTTCAGGGAAAAGCGGGTTGTGGTCATCGGCGGCGGCGACAGTGCGCTCAAGGAAAGCCTTCATATTGCCAAGTTTGCTTCGTCGGTTACAATCGTTCACCGGCGTGATTCATTTCGGGGCGAAAAGATTTATCAGCGACAGGTTTTGACAAATGATAAAATTTCCGTACGCTGGAATGCTGTCGTGCGTGAAATTACTGGCGATAAGAGAGTGCAGTCGGTTGTGCTTGAGGATACGCAAACCGGCGGGACGGAAACGTTGGAGACTGACGGCGTCTTTGTTTTTGTCGGCACGATTCCGAATACGAAGCTGATCTGCTCATTGGTGCCGAAAAACTGTCGCGGGCATATCGATACGGATCATGACATGATGACGGAAATCCCGGGGCTGTTTGCAGTCGGCGACGTTCGGCAGCATTCGTACCGGCAGGTTGCCACGGCAGTCGGTGAAGGAGCCACTGCGGCGATGGCGGCAGGACATTATTTGTCTGAGTTGGAGAGCTGATGGCGATACGTGCGGATGTGTTGTTTGAGCTGGCGAGGCGGGTCGAGTTGAGTATTGCGGCACTGTACGAGGATATGGCTGCGCTTTATCCGGTCGGGGGTGACGCGATGCAGTTCTTCTCCAGACTCTCGGCGCAGGAACACACCCATGCACAGTGGGTCGACGAAATGGCAGAAAGCATTCCCGACGACTTTGAATTTGAGAATCTGGCGGAAGATGATTTTGCGGTCATCCTTACCACAATTGAAGATATTCATGATGAAGTACTGACTGAAGGCGTCGGACTTCTGGATTCGCTGGAGATTATTCTGCATCTGGAAAATTCGACGGCGGAAGAGTTTTATCTTCATTTTCCGGCAAACGCGCCGGGGCTTGATCAGCACCATGTTGAGCGGATGATCCGCTCCTGTTTTGACCACGCCAAGTCAATTGAACTGTTCCGTCGACAGCAACTAGCCAAAAACTAACTTTTTTCCGCATCCGTTTTGAGATTTGGTTTCGGGTGTGAGTGCGCAGATCCCGAACTTCCGCAACGTAAATATAATATATATTTTCAAAAAATCGTCCCGTCTTCCCTTGACCTCGCCGGATTTCTGCTGACAATATGTGGTTAGTGCAGTTCGTTATCCGGACAGCAGCGTTTTTGTTTGCAGCTTTTTGTTACAAGGGTGTTTCATTGCTTCGCGATTATGGCGTTCTTCAAGAGTCGGATACGCTTCACGATGAGTCGGCACACACCGCTTCGTCATTGGTTGGTACATTACTGAGCAGTGTTTTCGGGATTCTTGCGGTTGCTATTTTCCTGAACCGCTTTTCGATTGCCCAGTTCGGCGAGTTCTTGCTGTTCATGGCGACGGTTGCGGTCTTCCAGATTCCACTGGCATGGATGATGCCGTCGGTTTTTATTCACACCTACAATGAAGCGAACGCGAGCGACCGGCATGACCGTGCCCTTGGCAGTGCGATCGTCTTGTGGTTGCTGATCCTGATTCCGGAAATTGCCATGATTGCCGTACTGAAAGACAGTGCGCTGCCGTGGCTGCACGGTCTGGTGGTAGCGCCGTGGACACTGATTGGGCTTCTTGGCGTCAGCGGTGTGTTCGCTATCTGTCGGCAGGTTTTGCGCGCACGCGATGTGTATCGTCTTCCGATGATTCTCGGGGTGCTTGTGCAGGCGTTATTCATTGTTCTGATGGCGCGGCACATTGCCGGGATGTCGATGGACGTTCCTGAGTCGATCGGCGGGGTTGTGAATGCCTTGTTTGTCGCAACGGCGATCGGGGCTGTGCTCTCGCTTCTATTTGTATTTCTGGGCGGTGGCGTCTGGCCTGACTTTGTGATGATCTCGTGCATGATCCGTGAGTTCCGGTTGCAGGGCGTGCGCGATGCGTGCGAATCTGCGGTTTTGCAAATCGACCTGTTCATGCTTGCGGCGCTGATGGGGCGGTGGGAGGTCGGCGTGTACGGGCTTTGTCACTGGCTGATGCGGCAGTGTGCGCAGTGGGCCGGATTTTTGCGCCAGATCCTGATGCCGGTGTATCTGCGCTGGAGCCGTCACGAGAATCAGGAGGCGGAGCAGCATTTTCACGAAACGCTTGTTCCGCATTTACTGCTGGCATGTGCGTTCGGGCTGGCGGCTGTGATTCCGCTGGCAAGATGGGTTTTTGTCTGCCTCGGTGTCGAGTCAGTATATGCGCCAGGTTTGTTCCGGCTACTGGTGTTTGCCGCGTTTTTCGGTTTTATCCGCGCGGTGACCTCGTCGTCTTTGTCAAGCCATTCCACGAGCTGGATTGCAGGCTTCAGGACTGGGCTGCTTCTGGTGGCGGTTGCGGTTTATGGGATCGGCGACTGGTTGCTCATCCCGCACTTGGGCGTTTGGGGCGCTGCGATCATGTCGGTTGCGGTCTGGGTTTTACTACCTCTGGCCGAGACTGTGGTGATTTACCGGACGCTGGGGCAGCACGGGTTGTGGAAGATCTGGATGCCGGTGTTTCCGCTTCTGGCGGTGTTGCTGTCATTTGAACTGCTGCCGTCGATGATGGCTTTTCCCGGGGCGCTCAGCGGATTGATTGTCGCTCTGCTGGGGGTGCGGCAGTCTGATGTTTTTTCGGGTGACGCAACAGACGAAGTGATGTCACTACGCTGGCCTCTGTGGTTGCAGGACTCGGTTGTCCAGTATCTGCAATGGATGCAGCACCTCCATCATGTAAATTCCGAAGAAGACGCTGCGTTTGAAATGTGGAAGCAGAGCGGTGGCGAATGGGATCCGGAGTGGGATGACGACGCGGACGAAGATGAAGATATCGACTCTGATGACGATTTTGACGACGACTCTGACGCCGATGATACGGGGTTGAATGAATCTGTCTCCGGTTGTCCGGCGACATCGTGATTCCGTTTCTCCTGTTGAATGTGTTTTCATGATTTTTCAGCGCGCTCCTTCCTTTTATTTGCGGAAAATCTGATGGCTAATGTTTCCCCGCTTACTGTTGTGTTATGCTTGATCGAAGACGAGGGGCGCATTCTCCTTCTCTGCCGGAATAAACCGCCGTACAAAGGCTATCTGGCACTTCCTGGGGGCAAACTCCATGCAGGCGAAACCGTCGAGCAGGCTGCTTGCCGTGAAGCGTTTGAGGAAACAGGCTTGCACACGGTTTCGTGCGGAGTCATGCCGGTATTGACAGAAAGCATCCGGACAGAATCTGCACATCATGATGCCGCAGCCGCTGCATCTGCAGCAACGATTGAGGCGCATTTCATTTTATTTCCGGTCTGGATGCAGGTCACAGGCGGACAACTGCAGGCAAGTCCGGAAGGTGAACTGTGCTGGCTTCCGCTGCAGGATCTTGGTGGCTCTGCGAATGCCACAACTCAGCAGATTGTGCAGACGGATCTTGTCCTTATCCGTGCGCTCTGTCAGGAACTCAAACAGAAAAAACGGATGCATTCAGTTTGTCATATGGATGTCGAGCGGCGCGGCGAGAGCTTTGTCTTGCAGAATCCTGAGGATTACGGACAGGCGTTTTGACAGATCGCCTGATCATGATGGAGGTGAGTGATGATTGAATCGGCCAGGCAGGTGGACAACAGCTTGACGGGGATGGTGGCGCTGGTGACCGGTGCAGGCCGAGGGATCGGCCGTGCGATTGCACTGGAGCTTGCTTCTCACGGCGCGGCGGTGGCCTGTTGTGCCCGCAGCCTTTCGGAGATCGATGAAGTCGCGGCGCTGATTGAATCTACCTGTCCCGGCAAAAAACGTGCGGCGGCAATCCCTCTGGATGTTTCTGACGAAACGGATGTCAAACGGGCTGTGGCGAAAACAACCGAGATCTTCGGACGGCTGGATATTCTGGTGAACAATGCTGGCATTGGTGTTTTCGGCAGCCTTGAGTCATTGTCGGTGGCTGATTGGGACAGGGTGATGGCGGTCAATACCCGCGGGACGTTTCTGATGTGCCGTGAGAGCATCCCGCATCTGCGCAAGCAACAAAGATCTTTTATTATCAATATCGCGTCTGTGGTTGGCGTGAAAGGATACCCAAACCAGTCGGCGTATGCGGCAAGCAAGCACGCAATCATGGGCATGAGCAGCGCTCTGGCGAAAGAAGTGCAGAAGGACGGTATCCGTGTTCATGCAATCTGTCCCGGTGGCGTGGATACCGATATGGTTGGCGATGCGCGTCCTGACCTTGACCGCTCCGGTCTGATCCAGAGTGAAGAGCTTGCCGAGATGGTGACGTTTCTGGTGACACGCAGGGGCAAGGGAGTCATCGATGTGCTTCACGTGCGGCGGGATGGAAACACGCCGTGGGTGTAAACGCGTCGCCAGCAACACATGCAACTAAGAACTGGGGCGTTTACCTGATGCAATGTGCTGACGGGACGTATTACTGCGGCGTTACGAATGATTTGGATAAACGTCTGGCGGCGCATAATGCAGGTAAAGGCGCCCGTTACACCCGAAGCCGGCTTCCTGTCGAGGTTGTCGTCTTTTCCGGCAATTGTTTAACGAAATCGGCGGCGCTGAAGGCTGAGCTTCAAGTCAAGAAACTTCCGCGCAATCGCAAGCCGGAGTTTGTCCGCTCTCTTTCTCTTTGCACTCAGGCGAACTGAACCGCAACGCCGCAAAGCCGAGAGCCGGAACCAGCCAGTACAGGATTTCATCTGTCTTTCGAACAGGGTGTTCAAGCAATCCGTTCAAAATTAGAAACAGGAGAAAGATCGCGGCAATACGGGCAATCCGCCTGCTTTCTGCATCCGGATGTCTTTGGCAAAATAGCAAAACGATTGTCGAAATCCAAAGCAGGTGAAACGCGATCAGGCCGACAATTCCCCGTTCCAGCAGCAGCTGAAGCCACATATTGTGCACGTGCTGGGCATGGGTCAATAACCGTTCGCCATGAAAGGGAACGATATAATAGCGTGGGCTGAGCGGGAAGTAATAGCCTCCGACAATATGTTTTCTCCCGGTATCGTAAAGCCCGAAGTGCCGGAGCCATTCTTCATGGGCGGCGTCATTCCCATAGCCGATACCGAAAAGCGGGTTCAGTTCGATCAGTTCACATGCACCCGACCAGAAGTTCGCGCGCTGTTGCAGACTGTCTTTGTTCAGTAATGTTCCCGGATGTGCCCGAAACCAGAAGGCGATTCCGATTACTCCGATCAGCAGGAGTGGTATACCTATTTTCGTGAGTTTTCCGCCGCGCAACAGCAGGATAATAAATCCGGCCAGAAAAAGAATTCCGAGTGGTAAACGTGTCAGCGTGAAGTTGATTCCGACCACAGTCAGGATCAGGCCGCCAAGAACGAAGAAAACCCGTTTCTTCGGAAAGCGCACAAAGCCGTACCATAGCATTGTACCGATTACGATCAGTATTCCGCACAGGGCATAAAAGCTGTAGTTCCACGCGCCTCGCTTTCGTAGGCCTCCCGGAATCCAGCCGCTGGGCGGGCCGAGATCAAGAAGCTCTTTATTGAAGAGAAGGGCAAACGGAAGGATTACGGCAACGACAAAGCCAGCCCATTTGGCCCAACGTGGCAGTTGTAGTTTTTGCAGTTTGGGCGCCAGCATCAGCATCCATACCAGAAACGACAACAGAAACAGAACCTGCGCAAAGCGTGCAGAGTTTCCTTTGGAGCCGTCCATGCGCGTAACGGAAAGATCATCACTGCGGATAAAGAACCCGCCGCGCAACCAGTGGTCAATCGGCGCCCAGAGGTTGATGACCAGATAAACCAGCAAAAATAAGGACAATAGCGTGAGAAGGTCTTCACGTTTGCGAATCAGATGCAAACAAAGTCCGGCGGCAGTCAGTGCGCGGATGGAGTGCCAGAGGCTGTTCGCTGAGAGAGCCATGCGCATGTATGAATCGTCACGGAGTGCGGCAGGAACGACGGTGCTTATTACGGAGGAAAGAAAGTAGAGCGCGATGCAGCCCAACAGCCACCGGCTCGGAATCAGCGTCGGATTGCCCCGTTTCCAGTGGATAGCAAGAAGCGCGAGGCCGATTCCTGCGGCGACATTGCACTCGGTTTGAAATCCTGGCAATAGCGGCGTCAGAAGCAGAGCCAGAAGTGACGCCCAGCCCAGAGCGGTTTCTGCCGTGTGACATCCTGAAGAGGACAAAAGTTCTGCGAGTGACGGTTTCGTCTGCATGTGCAACCTTATCTTCCGCCTGCAAAAAGCTTTCGGTTGACCCGTAAGCGCTTGCCTCGATATTTCAGATCGATCAATCCGCTGAGACTGACGGAAACGTCCGCGATCGGCCAGTCTGTTCCGAGATTCGTCCGCTGCAACCCGAGCGGGTTGTCGATCGGTCGGATGGGGGCGCTGTTTGTCAGAAATGAATAACGGAATTCTGATTTATTGATAATCTTTTGCGCTGTCGGGTGATAGTTTTCCTCCTCACCGCCAACCCAGCAGAACGTGTCAACGTCCTCATTCAGAATTGCCGCGAGTTTCTGTTTGGCGATGACGATCTGTCGCGTCATCTCTTCTTCATCGAGGTCGGCGCTCATGCGCATATGGCTTAACGTATGGCAGCCGATGATATGCCCGCGTTTTCTCAGATCAAGCAGCTCCTGACGGTTCATCGCGTAGCGGTTGTCGGCATATTCTCCCGACGGGCGCATGGCATGGGAAGAGGCAAAGTCGGCCTGGGCCGCTGCGGGGCAGTCGACAAACTCTGGCATGACAAAGAACCATCCCTGAAACCCGTATTGTTCCAGTAGCGCTGCGCCGACGTCGTAATTGGTGCGCATTCCGTCGTCGAAGCTCAGCAGGATTCCCGGCTTCTCATACGGCCAGTGCCCGTCCTGCAGCAGCATTTGCAGATCCATCTTTGTCGCCGGATGAAAATGCTCTTTGAAGTACTGGAGCTGTTGTTCAAAGGCTTTGGCGTGGGGGGCGGGTGTGCCGTGATAGTTGACTGTACGGATATAGTTGTGGCCGAGTTTTGCAAAGCTGCTGCGGTCAATGCCGAGAGCGCGAATGCCGCAAATTACCGAGTGGCGCACCGCTTGTCTGATCCGTCCGGATACGCTCATTGGTTGGCCTTTGCGTTTGAACCGGAATTTGAACCAGCCGCGCCGCAGACTGCAGCCAGGAATTTAAACGTTTCATTTGCGCAATTCTGCCACGAGTACGCGGCCGCGTTTTCATATGCTTTCTGTGCGATTTTTCTGCGCAGTTCCGGTTCAAGAAACAGTTTGCGGATTGCGTCGGCGATGCTGGACGGTTTGAGCGGATTGAACAGAATCCCCGCATCGCGTAAGACCGAAGGCATCGGCGGAAACTCGGAGCATGCAATCGGCAGCCCCGCCGCCATCGCTTCCAGCAGAATGATCGGAAGGTTCTCGCAACTTGAGGCGAAGACAAACGCATCTGCATTTGCGTAGTGACGCCCGAGTTCGGTGTAGGGAATGGCGCCGGGAAAATGCAGGAACGCTCCATTCGGATCGAGCGTTTTGATCGCCGCCGACAGCCGTTGCCGTGAGGGTTCGTATGACGTGCCTGCGAAGGTGACGGAAACCGGCAAGCCTTCCGCGCGCAACGCCGCGACCGCTTCGGCGACATGCCACTGGTGCTTGTATACATCGATTGTTGAAACGTAAAGCAGGTTGAATGGCGAACTCTCGTCATAGCTGTCCGGGAAAAATGCCTGGCGCGGTTCATGGTAAAAGTCGGGATTGATGCCGTGCGCAATCACTGTGTGCATTCCCTTGGGGCGGTTGTCAATCGCCTGCATCACCGTTTGACGCGCGTAGTCGGTCAGGTAAATGACTCCGTCTGCATCACGAAAACTGTTTTTCTGCAACGTCTGGAGTAACCGCAGGCGCAGCCACATTTTTCCAAATCCATACCGTGCCCGTTCGACCGGACTGAAGGGGAGCATGTTCTGGAACATCGTTACGACCGGCTTGAATCCGCGGCTGATCCGTCCGCCGGGGCTGAAGAGGATGTCGCACGATTCCTGTGCCAGTTTCGGCAGGCTGCGGTATTGCCAGAGTGCGCGGGTTAACAGCCCGCCGTTCAATTCCGGAATCTCGACGACCTCCAGCCATGGCTGCGGGGTGATCGCGTTTTTTCCGACTCGTCCGCACCAGACCACGACCTTGCTGAAGCCGTGATCGCGCGCATCTGTATGGCGCAGGATTTCGCACAGGTGGGTCAGCCCGCCGCCGACAACGACATTGGACGCGTCAATTCCGAGCCGCATCGTCGCTCCTTTGCTCGTCGGTGAGTGCGTGGACGTTGTCTTCCTGTTTTGGTTTGACCGATAGTCCAACGCCGGCAATCAGGAAAAACAGGATCTCGGTATATTGCCGGACAGGATGCTCAAACTGGCCGTGCAGCAAGAGCAGCAACATCGCCGTCGCTCCGATTGCCGGTAGCGTCCACTCAGGATTTTCCTGTCTGGATAACGCACGTGCGCGCCGGATAAGCAGCACGGTCACCACAATCCAAAGGAAAAGAAACGCGAGTGTGCCGGGAAGGCCGCGTTCTGCCAGTAGTTCGATGAAGAGATTGTGCGCATGCGTCGGCTTGACCTCTTTTGACGGTGCAACGGCGAGCTTTTTTTCATAGAAGAAACTGTCTTTGGACACGACCGGCCGGTGCAGCATCCATGCGTCTGAAAATGCGCCGGTGCCGTAGCCGCACCCGAGCGGCCAGTATGACTTGATGACTTCAACGGAGGTCCGCCAGATATAGAGCCGTTGCCGCATACTGTTCAGGCTCAGCATCTGCGGATTGATGATTAGCGCCAGGGTCCCGCACAGGACCATAACAGCCACCGCGGCGATAATCAGCTTTCTGGTTTTTTTCACAAGCGTCAGCAGCGCCAGCGTCGCCAGCCCGAGAACCGCCATTGTCGTGCGGGTTCCGGCCATGGCGATGTTCAGATAGAGCAGCCCCAGCGTTGTCAGAAGAAACCATTTCCGTGAGGCAGGTGCTTTTTCACCGGACTGCAGTTTATACCACAGTACACATGCGAAGATGCATTCGAGTGTAATGATGATGCTGAAGGTCAATGTGGACGCGGGATAGTGCGGGCCGTCTCCGGGTAGCCACCGGCCACCGTCTGCCTCATTCGGGATCTTGTTGCGCAGCATCAGTAGTAGCGGCATGGCTGCGGCGATCAGCGCGCCTCCTCGTTTTAGCCAGGTCTGAATCGGCGTGCGGCAGAGCGCTGGCGTCAGGATCAGCATCCACAAATAGAACAGCGCAATGTACACCGTATCTGCGTAGCGTGCGGGATTGCCTTTGGTTCCTGACAGACGGTAGGGGTTTCCGTGGTCAGGCACGGCAGCAACGAATCCACAAAGGTAATAGTCGCAGAGCGCCCAGATCGAGGTGATTAACATTGTCAGGATCATCAGCGTCAGAAATGTGGCGCGCTTTTCCTTTGTGTTCAGCAGGATCAGGGCAAGCCCGCACGCCGTCAGCGCCTTGATTGTATCCCATCCCTGATGAATGCTCTCTGTCATGGTATGGCTGTTTTCAAGGACAGCCGGGTAGATGGTGTGAAAGAGGATGGAGATGAAAAACAGTCCGAGCGCAATGTCAAGCCATCGGCTGTTGATCAGGGATTTTCGAGTATAGAGGCGCAGCATGATCAGTGCTACGATACCGATTCCTCCAAAAACATTGATCAGCGAGGTCATATTTGCCATCAGGCAGGCAACCGGCATCCCGAGCAGGCTCGACCAGCCGAGAAAGCGTAGCCATATTGGTGGCTGGGTCTTGATGTCCAGATTCAAGTCGGCCGCTTCTGCAGATATCGTGTGTTCCATATGATCCCTTGCTCATGGTCATGGACAGGCCATGAGATCAATAATTTTCAAATAATGACAACGTCATGATGATATTTAATCGTCTGTCAATTTGCTCCGTAGATCCTTTGCACAAGGGCAGGGATATGCGGAGAGTCAACTGGAGCCGTATATATAACTGATTGTATTATAAGGAAATAGAGCTCATTTTAAAGAGGATGGTTCTCTTTTTTGAAGAATATTTCTCGGGTTATTTAACTCAGAAGTCCTTTGAGATGAGCCAGTTGCGGGATGATGGCGTCTTCTCCGGCTTGAATGATGGGGGCAAGGTTGGTAAAGTCGCCCCAGAAGACATTGCCGGTGTCGGGCTTGAGCAGGATATCGGCGGTGTCGGCTTCGCGGTCGTTGATGATTTTGCTTTCCATCGACTCGATCCGGCGCAGGACGTCGAAGCCGTGCTGGATTGGAAATGGATAAGGCAGAGGGCTGCGGATGTCGATAGCGACGACCACGTCGACACCGAGGTTGCGTGCGGCAAAGACCGGAACCGATGAGATCGGCGCGGCATCGACATAAAGCTCTTCATTAATCTCGTAGGGCGGGTAGACAATGCCGACGGCAGTGGCTGCGTTTGCTGCGTCCTGTATGCTGCCGTTTGTGAACGTTGTCGTTTCCCCTTTTGACAGGTTGAGCGCGACTGCGGCAAACGGTAGCGGCAGGCTGTCGATTCCGGATTCGGGTAACAGCGTCTTGATTGCAGCGCGTGCGGGGTTTTTGCGCAAAAGCGAGCGCCGCAGGCTGACCCAATTGGCGATTGATGCGGTTGCGATATATTTGCCGATCCATCCCATGATTCCGGTGCGGGCCTGTAGTCCGTCGTTGCGGCTTGGCTTGCGGCTGGAGCCGAAGAGGGACGATTTTTGAAAATACTTTACTGCCCGTTCGGTCACGTCTTCCGCGTTCTGTGTTGCCGCGAACATCCCGCCGAGAATCGCGCCCATGCTAGAACCTGCGACGGCATCGATCCGGATTCCTTCGCGCTGCAGAACCGAGAGGACGCCAAGATGGCTCAGTGCACGGCTTCCGCCACCGCCGAGGGCGAGTCCCAGTTTTTTGTTTTGCGTAAAGGTCTCCATAATTTTCCTTTCACTTGCCAGTTGCATATTGAATGACAACTGGGCTGTATGATGTCTCGTTGAATCAAAGTTCGCACTATTTTCTCACTTGTTCAGATGAGTTGCTCAGTGTACGAAAAAACATGGATTTTCGCAAGCGATGGCGCATATTGCTCCGTATTTTCGACTCACTTTGTGTTGTGCGTAATTTTGGTTTTTATGGACGCGCACCTTTCCTTTCGGAAAACATTGGTAAAATCCGTGCAAAAAAAGCGGATTTGCTTCGGCAAGCGGACGATATACGCAAAGAGGAGTCAGTCAAGCAGGTTGTCTGTTTGAAAGCGTTATAGGAGTAGGCGACGATGGAACAGGGTAGAACGATTGTCTTGCGTAAAGCCGACCAATGGTATATCTTTAATTCACAGGATGGTGATGAGCGCCAGATCCTGATCGCTTTGCTGAACTTGTCTGAACAGGAGTTGGATAAGTTCGAGGGCGAGGATGTATTCAAAATGGTCGAGTCGCTTGGATGGCGGCTTGAGGTTTACCAGAATCTGGAGCGGGCTGGCTGATGCGCAAACTGCACGATGCCTATTTCAAGCAAGCGAAGCGCGAGGGACACCTCGCGCGTTCCATTTATAAACTTGAGGAGATCGATAAAAAATATTCGATCATCCCAACCGGCGGCACGGTCATTGATATCGGCGCGTGCCCTGGGTCGTGGCTTGAGTATATCCTGCAGAAGGTCGGCGAAAACGGTGTGGTTTGTGCGGTCGATCTGAAGCCGATTGCCAAACGGTTTAAAAATACGCCGGTTCATTTCAAGATGATGGATCTGCGCGACTTGAATCATGAAACCTTTGAGGATGTGGCGCCTGCGTTTGATGCGGTGGTTTCAGACGCCGCGCCGAATACGAGCGGGATCCGTGCGGTTGACCAGTGCCGCAGCCTTGAGTTGTGCGAGGCGGTCGCTGAACACGCGGAGCTTGTACTCAAACCCGGCGGCAGCTTTGTCTGCAAGGTTTTTGAAAGTCCGGATTTTCAACAGTTCCGTTCGAAGATGCAGAAGAAGTTTGGCTCGATCCGTACGCTGAAGCCGCGTGCCTGCCGCGATGAGAGCATGGAGACGTATCTGGTCTGTAAGGGATTTGCCCAAGAGCCGGAAGAACGCAAAGTCCGCGAAGACGTCAAGGCTCGCAAGAAAAAAGGTCGCCGCACGCGCCAGTACTGAGCGCATTCACGCGAAGCCTTTTGCAGTTCGATAAAAAACAAGCGAGTGGAAGCTGCATGAGAGCGGCCTCCACTCGTTTTCTAAAATCAGCAACGTTCAGGCTGCAGGAATTGCTTCAGCGGCAGCCGCTTCGCTCAATTTGATCTGTTTCATGTAGTAGAGCGACAGTCCCATGTCGATGCTGACCATGATGCCGTTAGCGATATACAGGAAGATGACGTTGTCATAATGAAAAAGTGCTTTATGCAAAACACCGCAGACATAGCCGATAATCAGTAGGGTCAGAAAGATCATGCTTTTGCCTTTGGGGTCTTTGCTGACATAGGTTTTGCGGATGGCAAATGGCCAGCTGGCGCCAAAGCAGACCAGCATGATAATTTCATAAATACTCATGGAACGTCCTCATACGTTTCTGTGCTACCGGAAGAAACCATTTTTTCTCACCGTGGCATATCCCGGTACGATGCCTTGGTGACTTGTATACAGAATACCCTTACGTCGTTTATAAGCAAGTGGTTTCATGTTCTGTTTTGTTCTGGTGATGGATGATTTGCTGCTGAATATCATGTTGGTCGTTGATAAATAAGAGGATACGGTATGGCAGGGACATGGCACTGGAAGGAAGGAAAGTCAGACAGCCGGAAACTGTTGTATGATCCGGGTAATTGGGGAGACCTGTTTAAAGCCGCGTGGCTTACGAGGATTTTGCCTGCGATGAATCCGGATCAGGTGTGTGACCTGTTTGCAGGAGCAGCCACGTACGAACTTTCTTCCCGCACAAGAAGCCGGATGCAGATCATTGCTGATGATCTGTTATCGCAGGCGATGGAGTCGTTTGTAAAAGATGCAGTCTGGCCGTCTGCGGCAACGCTTTGTCGGAGCCTGCTTGTTCCATCTGCGAAAGTGACTGTTTGTGATCTGGATGAAGAGCGGCAGGAAAGTTATCGGCATCAAACCGGCATCGCTGTTTATGAACCCGACGACGCATGGGTAGTTCTGTCTGATGTGACAAAGCAACATAATACGGACGGAATCCGGTCGGCTGTTTGCGCGTGCCTTTCTGCTGAGACTGGGTTGTTGATTCTGGATCCGTTTGATGTGCTTGCGGTGTGGCGGGAGGTTATGCCGGTTATTATCTCGGCAGCGAAAAAGACGACGGTGCTATTATATGTCTACAACCGTTCAGCGAAAAATGAGGAACGTCTGCGTGACTATCGGGCGTTTTGCAGCAGCATGGAGAAAGAGCTGGGCGGTATCTCGTGTATGCGCGGCCGGATTGCTGCCGATGGATTTTTGCCGAAGGCGCATCACGAATTGTGGCTGATGGGTGACGGGGTGGCAAAGCAGACTGAACTTGCCGCAACATTGGAAGCGGTTACGATGAAATTGGAAGATGCGCTTCGCCGCGCGAGTTGCTTTTCTGTCAGATAATTGCGGGTGATTGATCGGTTGCTCTTGTGAATGATTTAGAAAATGCGCTTCAATTTGCCGGTGACCCAGCCGGCAGCTCCACTTCCTGATTGCACATCCAGATTTCACCTTCATGTCCGTGCGGTACCGGGATCGGATATACGAGTTCTTCCAGTACCGTCGGCTTTAGTCCTGTTCCCTCAAGCAGTCCTGCAAGAATTTGATCTGGATTGTTTGCCCGGTCTTTTGTGTAGCGGAACAGATGGATTTTTCCTTCTGAACCTGCGGGGCGAAAATCATTTTCCTGCAATGTGTTTTTCAATTTCCCGGTTATTTCGGGAAGAACATACATGTTGCGCAGGTCGCTTTCATCTTCCGGCTGGATCAGAAGAATTACCCGTTGTTTCGAAGAAAGGCGTTTGTAAAGTTGCCATTCATCCCAGATCCGGTCGACATCGCGGTCGAGATAATACTGGATTGTCGGTAGCCCGCTGATCCAGTAGGTGATGATATCGTCATCGTCCTGCAGCAGAGGCTTGACGCTGGCGCAGAGTGCTTTCACACCTTTGTAGTCGTTGATCTCGTCCAGCATTGTGACATATACGCCCATCGCGATGACTGTTCCGCATAAGAGCGAGGTAAATGATTTGCGAACATGCTGGCGTTTTGCTGTTCGGATCAGCGTGAGGCCGACTGCAAAACCGAGGACTGCGATAATTGCTGCCTGCAGGTTATGCCCGCTGTATTTGGCAAAACGTTCTGCATAGGTTGTTGCGAAATAGATCGCAGGATACAGAAGGACGCCGCATCCAATCAGGATATAGCCAAGAATCCGGCAAAAATGGAAATAGACGCGTTTGCCCTTATCCGGAGCCGTCTGATGCTGCAGGTAGTGCATGACATACCCCATCAGCAACGCCAGTGCTGGATAGATCGGCAGGATGTAGTAGCTTTTTTTGCTTGAAAACAGCGAGAAAAACAGCAGGACAGAAATTGTCCATGCCCAAGGCAGCGCGATGTTTTTCTGAAGGGTGTTTCCTGTCGTAGATCCCGACTGCAGTGAGTCGCTTAGTCTGTCAATATAGCGTTGCAACGGTCTGCAGGCAAAAAAAGTAATGACACACGTTAGGATCAATACTGCGAATGTGACTGCCGGCCCGACGATTTCTGAATAGTGTTCAGGCTCAAACAGACTGCCCATTCGCAGCCAGTAGTTGAGTAGCAGGTTCGCAAGCAACAGTATCCCCCAGAACAGCGTCTGTAAAATCCGCTTGCGAACAATCTGAGGCAGGAAAAAGATCGCCGGAATGGACAGCAATATCCAAGGTTGTCCGTCGCCGAAAATCTTTGTGAAAAAGTAGAACGGTTGCTTGAAGTGGTCAAAGCCTTCCAGACGTCCGCCCGACTCTTTACCCCATGTCTTGATTGTATCCGGCATGGTGGATAGCACCTTGATCGGCCACGGTAATCCGATGGCGCAAAAAACGGCAAATGCAATCAGGTGATGTTTGATGTTGGGGCGTCTGAGCGGTTGTGCAGAAAGAAGCAGATAGCTCCAGATGATCAGCAGCACGATCATCGGGCCGATCCCCTTGGCCAGTGCGGACAGAGAGAGCGCTGCATAACACAGAACCAGCCATCCCGCTTTTTTGTTTTCACTGTCGTGGTATCGCCACCATGCAAAGAGCGCCAGTACGTTGAAAAACAGTTGCGGCATTTCGATGCCGGTCATCCGCGCCTGCCACCAGATGACGCCGGTTGTGGCTAAAGAGAGAGCACTGTAAATTCCGCATGCGCGTCCGCACAGGCTGACACCGAAAAGGTAGATTGTCAGCAGTAATCCGATTGCACAAAGTGCATTGGGGATTCGTGAATTGAACTCGGTGACGTGGACTTGAGTGTCTCCGTTTTCGTCGACGGTGTCAAACGGGATCGTCGCCAGCGCCGTCAGCCAGTAGGCCAGCGGCGGCTTTTTCAGGCGCACGTCATCGCCCATATAAGGGATGATCCATTCGCCGGAGACGCGCATCTGTCGGGCAACCTGTGCAACCCGCGCCTCTCCCGAGGTCCAGATATCGCGTCTTCCCAGAAATGGGAAAAACATCAGCGCGCCAAACAACGCCAGCAGCAGTAGATCCCGGTATTGAGTGTGTTGTTGGGATGATGCGCTATCCATGTGGCGGTTTCCCTTGCAGGGTGGAAAAACACCCGCCGCGGCGGTGTCGTCTATTCCGTCGGCGGCGGGGTGAATTGTTGATTAAGTCGTTGTTACATCTGTGTCGAGTAAAGATTATTCATTAACGCGTTCGACATACTTTCCGTTTTCCGTATCGATCTTGATCTTATCGCCTTTGTTGATGAATGGCGGTACGGCGACATTGAGGCCGGTTTCGACGACGGAGTTTTTAAAGACGTTTGTGGCTGTTGCGTTCTTGACGCCAGGGTCGCACTCCGTCACTTCCAGCACTACCATCGGCGGCAGTTCCACACCCAGCACGCGGCCGTTTGCGACCATGACCGTGACGGCGTTTCCTTCAAGCAGATAATATTGGTCGTCACCGAGAAGCGATTCGTGTACTTCCTGCTCTTCATAAGTCTTGCTGTTCATGAAGACGAAGGTTTCCGCATTCTTATAGGAATAGGTGCAGGATTGGCGGTCAACATCGACAACCTCGACGACATCGGCTGCGCGGTAGCGTTTTTCGATGATCTTGCCGTTTTCGATGTTCTTGAGCTTGGTCTGCTGGTAGGCAGGTCCCTTGCCGGGCTTGACGTGTTCCATTTTGACGATCATCATAATGCTGCCGTCCATCATCAGGGCCTGTCCGCGGCTGACTTGGTTGATTGGCATATTGGGCATAACAAATTCTCCACTGTGCAATGAGCATAAGTAAATATGGGAATTTCCGGACATTGTCTGCGGTAATCCCAAACAAACGTTTCAACTGTGGCCGCTAAGCGTATCCGGAAGGGGGAAAATTGTCAAGAGGGGATTACGGTCTAAGTTGATTGCGCGGGGGGATGGATTTCTGTCAGAATTTCGTTAAAATGAGGGAAATTGCCCGGGGCTAGCGGTACAATAGCGGCTGCAGCGGCTGCGGAATTCTTTTCGGAAGTGATTGGAGCGAGATTGACAGTGATCGTGCGTGATGTTCAAGCGAAAACAGCCGGTTTGACCGGACGCCCACGGATTCTGATCACGGGGGGGCCGACCTGTGAGGATCTGGACGCGGTTCGTTTTTTGACCAACCGCTCGACCGGCAGGATGGGTATCGAGGTCGCGCAAATGGCTGCTGCCTCAGGCGCGGCGGTATTGCTGGTGCTGGGGCCGACGCATTTGGCTGTTTCGGATGGTGTCGGGTGTGTGCGGGTGCGCTCGGCTCAGGAGATGCACGATGCTGTTCACGCGGCGTTTGCATGGTGCGATATTTTGATCATGACCGCAGCGGTTGCCGATTACACGCCGGTGCAGGTTCTCGACGGCAAGATGAAAAAGGGCGAGGGCAATCTTATTCTGGAGCTGAAGCGTACGCCGGATATTTTAAAATCAGTTGCTGCGCGTGAAGAGCGTTCGGAAAAAGTGGTGATCGGTTTTGCGCTGGAAAAGGATCTTGATCTGGATGAGGCATTCCGCAAACTGACGACAAAAAAACTGGATGGGATTATCGCCAATACCGCCGCCAGTTTCGGGGCGGAGGCTGCAGCGTCTGCCTGTTATCTTGGCGCAGACGGTACGCGGCAGGATTTGGGCGCGGCCAGTAAAACAGAGATCGCCCGCACCCTGATTGAAAAGGCGCAGGCGATCCTGTTCTCGCGTTCATAACCTGTTGTGAAAAGCGTTTATTTTACTCTTTCCCGCTTGCGAGTTTGAAGCTTGTAACCATTGCCAGCAGCGCAAAAATGATATCGTACGCAGAAAGTGTCCCCTGAATCCGTTCTGTCAGCGGCGTGTTATCTGCAAAGTATTGCATGAATCGTTTAATCGCGGCTGCTTTTTTCTCGTGTGATTTTTCTTCAATCCGCACTCGCAGCTTTTCCATGATTTCGTTCTGCTCGTCTGTCATTTCCTCTGGAAAGCCTCCAGCGCCTTCCAGAAGCACACCGTCAAACAGGGCTTGGCATGGTTCTGACATCGGTTCTTCTTCCCGCATGATCAGATAGTGTCCCGTTGCAAGAATGCCATCTCGGTTTTCTTTGTCGTTGAGAATGTTTTTCACCGTTTCGTCCGAGGTGTATGCCATTTCATCAAGAATCAGTTTACCCAAGAGAATGCCGCTCAGGGACAGAACGACTGCAAGGATACCAGCCTTGACACTGCCTTGTTTGTTGCCTTTCAGCATGGCGAAGCCGACGAGTGCGCCGATGCCCCAGGCGAGGTAGCCAAACTCACGGTTTGTGTAATGTGCAACAAGCGCCCACGCCAGCCCTCCCAGCATCGCCGCGCCAAGGGCAAGGATGGTGCCAAGCATCAGCGAGCCGTTTTTCTCATCGTCAAAGCTCATGTTTGACGGATTGTTTTTCATGTCGAAAGGATTGTTGTCTGCTGGTGCTGTTGTGTGGTTTGCGCCGCATCCGCAATTGCAGGATGGTGTTTCCGGAATTTCTTCTGCATTGTTTTCGTCCATGGTCATAAGATCCCCTGTTTGTAAGAAGTGAACGTATCGATTGCCCTTGTGCATACTGTAAGGGTGGCGCGGCGGTGTGTCAAAGTAAAATAGGGGATATATTGCTCTCTCTTTCCAAGATAATCACCTGTCCGATAAGAAGATACGAAAAGAGTGGATTTTGGACGGAATTATGCCGAAAAACAGGATAACCCTGTCGTGCGCAAGTACCGGCAGTGTTGTGCCGTACTGTTTTGATGTTGAATACACTCGTTTTGATTGAAGATACGGGAGAGAGTTGATGGAAGAGGTTGTCATGCAGGTGACCCGCGATCCGGGTACGGAAGATATCGAGTTGCCCCACTACGCCAGTGTCGGCTCCAGCGGAATGGATGTGCGCGCGGCGGTGACTGAGCCGTTAACGCTGAATCCCGGCGAGATCAAGCTTGTACCTTCCGGTTTGCGTCTGGCCGTTCCGGTTGGCTATGAAATTCAGGTGCGTCCGCGTTCGGGATTGTCACTCAAGCACGGGATCACTGTTACCAACTCTCCCGGAACAATCGATGCGGACTATCGCGGGCCGGTCGGAATTATTCTGGGCAATGTATCGAACGAACCGTTTACCATCCAGCGCGGTGACCGCATTGCGCAGCTTGTGATCCAGCGTGTCGTGCGAGCGGATATCAGGATTGTCGAGCAGTTGGACGAAACCGTTCGTGGTGAGGGAGGCTTCGGCTCAAGTGGGATCCAGTGAACTGACATATGGTTGGGCGGCGTTTCTCGGTTTTCTGCAGGGGATCACGGAGTTTCTTCCGGTATCCTCCAGCGGGCACTTGGCGTTAGCCGAGCATCTCGGCAGCGACACCGGCCCTGAGGACATCGCCTTTGACATCCTGCTGCATCTTGCGACAGTACTTGTCGTGTGTGCGGCGTTCTGGAAAGACTTTGTGCGCTACTGGCAGGAGCAGAGGCTGGTGATTGCGTATCTGGTTGTCGCCAGCGTTCCGACGGCGATTGCCGGTGCGTTTTTCATGGACGAGTTCAAAGCCCTGCGCGAGTCGCCGATTGCAGTGTGCGCGGCACTTCTTGTGACGGCTGCGGCGTTGGTTGTCGCTGACCGCACCGAAGGGCGCAACCAACCGGCGGTGGCGATGGGCTGGTTCGGTGCGCTTTGCGTCGGGCTGTGTCAGGCGCTGGCGATTACCCCGGGCATCAGCCGCAGCGGTTTGACATTGACCGGCGGGCTGGTAAACGGCTTGCGCCGCACGGATGCGCTGGCGTTCAGCTTTTTACTGATGGTTCCGGCTGTTCTGGGAGCGGCTGGTCTGCAGGTCGTTAAGCATACGGACGAAGTGAAGAATATCCTGACAGGACCGGCGCTGACAGGCGCTGCGGTTGCGGCAGTCAGCGGTTATTTTGCGCTGAAGGTTCTGATGGGAATGGTACGCGGTCGTCGGCTGAAGTGGTTTGCGCTGTACTGCGCCGTCATCAGCATCAGCGGACTTGTCTGGTTCGGCCTGCTGAAACATTAAGATGAAATTGTAGATTACAAACGTGGTTCTTGCGCATTGATCATATTCAGTTGATATAAAAAAGAAGTGAGGAGTGATTATGGCCCCCCGAAAGAAAACGCCGCCGCCGAAGGTGAAACTGCTGCCATTGGAGCTGATGACGTTTTTCACCGGACTGTTCCTGTCGGGACTCGGGATCTTTCTGATCCTGTCGTTGTGGACAGCGGATATCAGTGTCTCGCCACGCGCCGGCGCGCCAACCTGTGTGACCGGGCTCTTGGGGGCATGGGCCGCTTTCGGGATCAAATGCACCTTGGGGACGATGGCCAGTTATTTCGGTTCATTCCTTCTTGTTCTCTGGGGACTGCAGATCATGCGCGGCGGGCGTCTGTGGCAGACGTGGCCGTCTGTGGCTGGCGGCTTACTGATGACTGCGGCGCTTGCCCTGCTGGTCAGTGGTCTGCGCGGTACGACTGAGATCCAGACCTCCGGAATCGTTTCGCGTTCCCTTGCTCCCATTGCGACGTTGTATCTGGGGCGGTTTGGTTTGCTGCTTGCGTCGGCCGGTGTCTTTTTCCTCGGCTCGATCCTCGCGTTTGGTGTTGTGGTGTTTGAGTGGGTCAAGCGTTTCCACGAGCGCGGTGAGCAGGCCGTGCGCGGAGCGGCTGAAGGGTGCGCCCGTGTTGCCGGGATGATGGCGGAGCGTGCGGGGCCGAAGCTGGCCGAGATGATTGCTACGGCAAACGAACGCGCGCTTGTGGTTGCCCCGTCCTCCCGCCGGACAACGCGTCCCTCACGGGTTCGTGAAGAAGACGAAAAAGACCTGCAGGACGAAGACAGCGTTGTCAGTGGGTACGAAGTCGCTGCGGAAGTGGTCGAAGAGCCGGAGTCGGATGTTGAAGCCGAAGACTCCGCCATTGTCGATCAGGAGCTTGAGCCTGTGTTCGGCGGCGTGGCTGGGGAAGAGGATCACGAGTTTACCCCGTATGGAGAAGAAGGGGCAGATGTCTTTGCCCAGACCCTGCGTCCGGATGAACCTGTTGTCACATCTGCACCAAGTCAGGCAAAACCGGCACAGAAACCCAGACCGAAGAGTGCGGTCAAAGACCGGATCATCGCAAGTGCCGCCGAGTATGCATTGCCGCCGCTTCAGCTTCTGCAGGCGCCTCCTCCGGTTAAAGGCAATAAAACCTCGACCGCATCAATTGAGCGCCGTGCCAAGGTTCTGGAAGAGACGCTGGCCGAGTTCAAGATCGAAGGGCGTGTGGTCAATATCGAGTGCGGCCCGCGTGTGACGATGTTCGAGATGATGCTGGCTCCCGGCATCCGCCTCAACCGCGTGATCAATCTATCCGACAATATCGCGATGAAACTGAAAGCGCCAAGCGTCCGGATTATCGCGCCGATTCCGGGCAAAGACACTATCGGCATCGAAATTCCGAATCTGGAAAAAGAACTCGTCTGCCTGCAGGAGATCGTCGAGGCGGTTGACCGTGAAAAACGTAAGGAAAGTCTGCCGCTGTGTCTGGCAAAAGATGTCAGTGGCATTCCCGTTGTCGCGGATCTGGCCAAGATGCCGCACCTGCTTATCGCTGGTGCAACCGGTAGCGGTAAGTCGGTCTGTATCAATTCGATCATCCTGTCGTTCTTGATGTGCTGCAAGCCGCAGGAGCTGAAGCTGATCATGGTTGACCCGAAGGTGGTCGAACTCTCGCGGTTCAAGGATATCCCTCACCTGATGAGTCCGGTCATTACTGATATGAAACGCGCGGTCGGTGTGTTGGAGTGGGCTTGCCAGAAGATGGATGAGCGCTACGAACAGCTTTCGATGGTCAGCGTCAACAATATCAGCAAGTTCAACGCCCTCGGCCGTGAAGAAATCCAGAAGCGGATGCAGGACTGCCCGCCTGAGGAATTAGAGCTTTTCCCGAAGAGCCTGCCGTATATCGTGATTATTATCGACGAGTTGGCTGACCTGATGATGGTGGCTGGTAAAGAGGTTGAACACCATATCACGCGGCTTGCGGCAAAAAGCCGTGCGGTCG
>QKHZ01000035.1 GCA_003249795.1 bacterium
ACACGATCCCAAGAATAACAGCCAGAATAAATGCAATACGCGTTCCCATAAGCATCCTCTCTAAAAAATCAATCAGCTTGATCGTATGCAGATGATGCAGTGCGATCAAATAAAAATCTATTCAGAATAACGATATGGCCTACTGAGAAGCGAAACCCTAAAATCACAGCCATCACCGTCCTTATTCTTATTGGGCGAAAAAACATTCAGCCAGATCATTTGATTGCCGCGGGTGTAGATCTTCCCCGCAGGCAATTTCCCATCGGGAATGCCATCCTTTGCCATCATTCCGCCATCATTAAAATCGGACATCACCGACATTTTCGACCAACCACCTGAAGCTAATTTTTGTTCATAAAATGCAAACACCTCTTCTTTTTGCATCCGGCAGGAATACAGTCCGTAAAAGCGCCCCCCCCAAACATCCGGCTGTGACTTTTTCTGAAAGCACTTTGCACCTTCAGGAAAAGGAATAGACTGTTCATCTATCGCAATCGGGGATTCAAAAGGCTGAACCTTCAAGCCTTCCGGAATTCCTTCGGCACGACTGCCGACCATTTCACGAGAGGAAACCTGAGTCATTTTTGACAAAAACCGCTGCTGCACCATCCAACCAAATAAAACGACAATGCCTGCGCAAAGGAAGGCAATAAATCTTCTATACGCCGTCCTCACGCATCACTCTCCCGAAATTTCTGTTGCATACCCCATATCCTGAAGCCACCACTCCGAAGATGCATCAATCTGATAGTTCGTATCAATCTGCAAAAGGCCATTCCCCATCGAAAGACTGGACAGATCGTTATAAGAAATTCTATCTCCGTCATCTTCGTGGGCTTCATGACGCGCATCCTGATTCACAACAATGCCATACGCAGCATATGACTCTGCTGTATTTTCCGATTCGCCCAATGTCACATCCGATGCCAATGCATTTTCATGATAATCAGCATCGATGGGCTGTCCTTCTTTCACCCGTAACGAATAAGCGTATTGCACTTGTACACGTGTCATATCCATCCAGACGCCAAGAATATCGGCCAGATCCTGACAGATCTCTTCGTCCAAAATATTAAGCGTCAAGCTTCCCGATATTTGATCCTGAGTATAGGTTGAACCCGTCAAAGAAGAGAGATCGATCAGCCCTAATTTTGCAAGACGGTTTCCAGCCGAGGTGGCATGGAGTTCGAACATTCCTGTATCCGGATCATACACCGCATATACACTGCCAACAGTGAGGGCCCCTTCCATATCATCGCTCGTATAAGAAAGAACAGGCTCATCATCATCTTCAGTCTCTGGTTCATATTCAGCCTCATAGCTTATCGTCGGTGTACCGTGTTGCCCTTGGAAGAACATAGACTCGATCTCGGAGTCAACCTCTTCACTCGGGCTTGACGAAGCATATACGAATGCTTTCGCAGACGACTGTTTACCCAGCATCAACTCCCCAAAGAGAATGACACCAGTAAAAATAACAGCAAACGGAAACATGCAAAGCAAGAACTCCGTCATCGCCGCGCATCGCAAGAATGTCAAATGCTTGCGCCCGCGAAACGCTCCGTTTTCAGTTCGCCATGCACTTTTCGAAATTTGATCCTGCAGAAAAATCATCATCAGTGTCGTATTACCTCATCAATCCCTTTTTCTTCAAAATCGATGGCACTATTACCAGCGTTTTGCATCGGCGGGGCTGACATGCTATTCCAGGCATTTCGAGCTGACTGGTCAGAATGTCTGTCCGTTGCGGTTGCATCCCAAGGGTGACGTAGCCAGTAATAATATCTTTTTAACCGCATCAGTAGTTCCAGATTGCTGTCTGTTGACTCCTCATCATTCAGTTCATCTTCAGTATAATAATCTCGAACATCAATCGCCTTGGACAATGGAGTCATCGCGGCAATCATATCCGGTTCAAAATTATTTCGGGATGAAAGCAGCCATTTTTGCCGATTCCAGTTTTTCTGTCGATCAAGCACATCCAGATCATTTTCAAGATCAAGCCCCAAAGCTTCCTTGTCGCCATCCCAAGAAAAGTTCTCGATCATATTTGATGACGAATCGGGATCTCGCATGTATACGCGGGCCGAAGCCATCGCAAAATAACCATAGATCGAAGGCACAGACGCCTCATCATTCTCCTGCATGCTGTTATAAAATCCGAGGCGGCGGGATGAAGAGTCAGATGAGGTACCGACAAGATTATTTACCCAAGAATCTTCAAATGGGACAAAGAGACTGACGGTAATGCTGTCTCTGAAAAACTCACCCGTCGTTGTCATCTGAAGCGGCAAAACAGACACGGAAAATTCGAAATAGTCCGGGTCATCATAGCGTCTACGGGCATCAGCTAACGTCCTACGGACACGCGTCACCGGCCATGAAGTATGAGTAGAATCATAGATATTCACATCATACACACGCGGTTGCTCATTAAACGCATGCCTGCATCCAAGGGGACAACGCACCTGAACAAGGTTGTGCGACGGAATATCATAGAAATCATCGTCCTCAGTTGCGCCAGCATTCTGAAGCTCATTCAAGATGTTCACACGTTGGGATGCGGTCGAATACGTAATATGGTAAAAACCGCAGGGCGTTGGCAACGATGTTCCGGCAGGCACGTTATATCCATACTGATTAAAAAAAGTATCAACGTAATTCACAAGTGAGTTTGCGCCAGTCCCAAGATTCTGACACACCCAGCACGGACGCGTCTGACTGTAAGCGGTATTACTGTAAGGACGGCCAGAACTAATATTATACCAACCTCCATAGTCCCGATCGGTATCAACTGTCTCATACTCGGGATTGGTAGATCCATTCGAGTAGGTCGCATCCATTGCGCGTTGCGGACGAAGCCATGAGGGCACCGTTGTCCAACGCCCTTCTTTGTAATATTCCCATTTTTCATCGTCTGATAGAACGGTGTCATTATCAGGGTTCTCCCAGCTTGGGATATCCCAATAATCGGGATCAGACGGATTTCCTGTTATATCAGAAGAAGTCCCATAAGGATCCAGAAGCCCATGCATCGCAAACCTCAGCATCGCCGCATTTTCATAGTATGGACCTACACGCACCCATTCATAATACCACTGCGTATCCTCACTGAGTACAGATAAACGGTGACGGGGTTTTGCGCGATAACTTCTCCATTGCGAATACCAGCCATACTCACGCCAGACACCATCAGCATCCTGATCGGTCCGCAGGCCATTAATATCGCCGTGCTGGTCACTGTCAATGCGAAGGCCATGCCCGGGGAAATCTGCGGGATCATACCGGATCGTGGGCGTCTCCGACAGGCGCAAATATAAATTTCCTTCTGACTTGATCGTGATTCTCGGAGGATAGGCAAGCCACACGCGAACATTTCCGTCTTCGATATAGTCTTTCACTTCTGTTTGAATTTTTTTGCCGTTAACGGTGACTGTGCCACCGGCATCTGTCCACGTTCCGTTTTCAAGCTTCTGAAGAGTTCCGTCACTACTCCAGCGGTATGTCCCGCTTGAAGTCACAAACGTACCATCCGAGTTGATTGTTGCGTCAAAGTTCTCGGTCCAGACATGGCAGTTGCCGTTTTCATCCATATAAATTGGAGAAAATACGACTTCATTATCAAGACCTTTGTTCGTCGTAATCTGATATGTCGCTGGGTACGGCGTTGTTCTGCCGTTAGCGTAGTACACATGCACCAGAACGTTAGACTCGACCGTACTCTCTCCACTTTCCTCAAATAGTTCAACAAACCATTGATCTTCGGTGTCGGTGTAAACCTGGTGTTCAACCGAGCCGTTAAATGAATCTGTTTCGCTTTCAAACTCCCATCCGTTTATATTCCAGTTTGACATATCCGGGAACCCGCCGGTTTTGGTCAATGTCATATCGTGCCGTGTAGCCTCATTACCTACAAATTCGCAACCGGGATAGACCTGTACCCGAAGAGCATTGTCATCATCATCGGCGAGTTCCGAGTAATTTTGCTTCGCAGTAAAAAAGATCTGCCTCTCAATCAGCGTCGGTGCGATAATCGCGATCGTCTGTTCCAATTGCCCCAGACGCTTCATCCACGCCTCTGCTAGCGGAACCCATTCTGCAGCAGTCGCTCTCGCCTCAACCGCATCCTGAATTGCCCCGCTGTTACTGTATCCCAAAACATCATCAGGAGCAGGATACGACGTTGATCCCCATCCTAAGTCATTATCGGGGTTTCCCTCTGCCAGCTCCGCCATCGTCTGCAGTGCCGCGTTTTCTCCTGTCACGCGTACGGTCTGATTATACAAATCCGCATATGCTTCATTTAGCCAGGCGATATTCGCAGCGCAATCGGCTTTGACCTGTGCTCCGGCAAACGCAGCCATGTCCGCAGCATTCTGCAGCCGGATCTGCGTCGTCGTCCCCTCACCGACAGTCAGAATCATCAGCGACATTATCGTCAATAAAAACAGGATAACGGCTGCAAGCACAAGTGATTGCCCGCGACAATCCCGTGCAAGCCCCCTTCCCTTTTGAGCAATAGCCATGCATTCGGCATCTTGCCCGCATTCCTGCAAACATACGTCACGTTGTGGCCTGAGCGGGAAATGAGGCTGTTTCATTCACTCGGCTCCGCATCTGAAAGATCAGCCAGAGTCATACTGCGGCTGATGATGTAATGTAACCTATCACTACTGCCGAACTTCATCACGCGTGGCAACGACGGATCATCATAATGGGGCGTCTCGTTCCAGGCATATGTAAAATTGTCACCGGTACGGCGAACGCCCCAGACACTGTCATCAGAAGCCAAATCCGAATGGCCCCATGAACCAGCAATCATGGCGAACACCTGATCGACAAACGGAAAAATCAGTTCCTGCGGAAATTCAACAACGGTCTTGACCGTACCGGCATCTGTATCGTCGACAACAGAGATCGAAAGTTTGCCATCAACCTGCTGACTGCCGGCCAACTCACCCCACCCCGGAACCGTAATGGCCGAAGTTTCCGTTCCATCTATGGCTGCATCATGAAACGACAATGGAGAGAGCAGCATCTTTGCAGTAACATAGGCGTTCTCCTCCCTGTCTGTTTGATTCACAGAACCGTCTTCGTTCACATCCCACGCGGTTATCGCAGCGCGACACGCGCGAAAAGCGGCAAAATCAACCATGAGCGTCGAGAGATAGAGAAAGATCAGCTGCATACAGGCAAACAGGATAAAAACAAGCAGCGGCATCGTAACCGCGAACTCGACAATCGCCTGTCCCGACTCATCTGCGGTTACAGAAGAGCGGCGTAGAAACGATGGTCGTTTGCCAATATCGAACCCCATACCAACCTCAACAACAGAGATGCACTGACTCATTAAAGAAATGGAAGCGGCATCCCGCGTCCCATATACATCCATACCGTCCACAATGCCCCAAGAAGAACCGCAACGCCATAAGGAATTGTCAGCTGTTTTTTATCAGCGGCATCCTCCTGCCGGTTCTTTTTTGAAAAGAACCGCATTGACGAGCGCAAGCCTTCCCGCAAACGTCCATGCCAAAGCAGCGTCCCTATCGCCAACGCCATGCCGACAACAGATGTATTGAACAATACCCACGCGCCAAATCGTAAACCAGTCAAAGCTCCAACCGCAGCCATAAGCTTGACATCACCGCCCCCCATGCCTCCGAGACGATAAAAGAAATAAAAGATCACAAAGAGAAAAACCGCCCCCGCTAGCGCAGAAACCAGCCCGACAGGATTGCCGTCCCATACAGAGCCGAGTTCTCCCCGAACATATGCCAGCCAGAAGCCAAGCAGAAGCCCTGCACCAACAAGGGCATTCGGGATGATCTTCTTGCGTAAATCTAAAAATGCCGCAGCAAAGAGCAGTCCGAAAAAAACAGCTCCATGTGCCACAGCCAACGCATCGGCCAACATCAGCAATCCTTACGTATAATCAAAACAGCGGTGTAGGCCCTGACGCGATTATCCGCGCCAGGGAACACCAATTTCGCAGAATAACCGATTACATGTCGTCTAGGCTGGTGTGGCGCTCTGTCACAGCATCTTCTGTGGTCAGATCGCGTGCGTCATCGCCTTCAACCAACGTATCGGTTGCAACACCAAAGATCTGGCGGATCTGATTACCATAGCGGAAAACAACGGCAAGAGACAGGATCGCGATGACCGCAACAATAATAATATATTCCGTCATCCCCTGTGC
>QKHZ01000018.1 GCA_003249795.1 bacterium
CTTGCATTTCTGAATAGTAGCGTTGGAATTGAAGTCGAAGACTTGCGTCCAAATGCGGGAACGGACAGCAAAGAAGTTTTTGCTTATAAAGGTGGGATTCGCAGTTATGTTGAACATCTGAATGCAAACAAAACAGCGGTACATCCTGAAATCATTTATTTCAGCGGACGTAGTGAAGAATCAAACTATGAACTTGAAATCGCACTGCAATATAACGACAGCTATACTGAAAGCGTGTTCTCATTCTGTAACAACATCAACACACACGAAGGCGGCACACACCTCTCCGGTTTTCGTTCGGCGCTGACGCGCTCGCTTAACAATTGGGCAAAGAAAAACAAAATGCTCAAAGGTGACGAGTCTATTCAGGGGGATGATACGCGCGAAGGTCTGGCGGCAATTGTCAGTATTCGCGTACCTGATCCGCAGTTTGAAGGACAAACAAAAACCAAACTCGGTAATCGCGATGCACAAGGATTTTCGGAAGCTGTCGTCAATGAACATCTCGGAAACTATCTGGAAGAACACCCGGGAATTGCACGCCGGATTATTCAACGCGCAATCGATGCAGCTGCAGCACGCAAAGCAGCACGCAAAGCGCGTGACCTTGCCCGCCGCAAAAGCGTGTTATCGGGAACAGGACTTCCCGGAAAACTGGCGGACTGTATCAGCCGCGACAGGGAGAGCACAGAACTCTATCTGGTCGAAGGAGACTCCGCTGGCGGATCAGCCAAACTCGGTCGCGACAGCCGGATTCAGGCAATTCTGCCGCTGAAGGGTAAAATCCTCAACGTTGAAAAACACCGTCTCGACAAAATGCTTTCGCATACGGAAGTATCGGCAATCATCACCGCACTCGGAACCGGTATCGGCAGCGAAGATTTTGATATCGAAAAACTGCGTTACGGAAAAATCGTCATCATGTGTGATGCTGATGTCGACGGTTCACACATCCGAACGCTTCTATTGACCTTCTTCTTCCGCCACATGCCAGGACTGATCGATAATGGCAATCTGTTTGTCGCTTGTCCTCCGCTTTATAAAGTTTCACGCGGAAAGAAGGCAGAATATATTCTTTCAGACGAAGAGATGAACAGTACCCTCATGCGATTGGGACTTGAAGGAACTGTCCTTGAATATCGTCACGATGGAAAAACAATTAAATTTGAAGACAAGGAACTGACAGCACTTCTGAAAAATGTTCAGGAACTGCAGGGACTTGAAAAAGTGATGAACCGCCGCGGACTGACATTCTCCGACGTTCTGAAACTTCGTGAAGAACACGGTCGTGTTCCTGTCTATCGCGGGCTATATAAAGGCGAAGAAATTTTCTTTGCCGACAACGATGTTTACCAGAAATTCCTTAAGGAACATGAAGAAGTAGAAGTCGAAGAAGAAGACATCATGATCAGTGTAGAATCGCTTGGCGAAAATACGCTGCTACTTGCAGAAATGTCATTTGCCAATGATGTCGAACGGCTGACTGTAACATTGCAGGAAAAAGGATTCAAGCTGGAACAATATCTTGCACCCAAAGACGCTGCCGCAGATCCAGAATTTTTCCTGGTCACGCCGAAGATCACAACGGACCACAAGAGCCTGTCGGATCTGGTCGAAGGGATTCTCGCAGTAGGTGAACAAGGGCTTGAGGTTCAGCGCTATAAAGGTTTGGGTGAAATGAACCCGGATCAATTATGGGATACCACAATGAATCCGGAAAACCGTCTGATGCTGCGGGTCACAGTCGAAGATGCGATGAAGGCCGACCAGCTCTTTACGCTGCTAATGGGTGAAGTGGTTGAGCCGCGCCGGAAGTTTATCGAGAAATACGCGCTCGACGCAAATCTTGACGTGTGATTACCAGATCATTGCTACAGATTCATTTTGGTTGCGCGTGAAAATTGACAAGCCATAAAACAAAACGGCAAACGCGCGAGAAAGAAACGGAATATACTTATGACGACTGAACAGTCCATGATCAATACCGGTGGCGTGATCCGCGATCTGGCCATCGAAGACGAGATCAAGAAAAGTTATCTGACATACTCGATGAGTGTTATCGTATCCCGTGCGCTTCCTGATGTGCGCGACGGAATGAAGCCGGTTCAACGCCGTATCCTGACGGCAATGAACGACCTGCGTCTTGCTCACGGCGGAAAACACCGTAAATGTGCGAAGGTCGTCGGTGAAGTTCTTGGTAACTATCACCCGCATGGTGACTCAGCGGTCTATGACGCGCTTGTTCGTCTAGCGCAAGACTTCTCCGTTCGTTATATGCTTGTCGACGGGCAGGGTAACTTCGGTTCGATCGATGGTGACGGCGCGGCGGCATATCGTTATACAGAATGCCGAATGGGCAAGATCACCAGCGAAATGATGATCGATATGGACAAAGACACGGTTGACTTTGTCGATAACTTTGACGGCACAACTCAGGAACCGACCGTACTTCCTGCCAAAGTTCCGATGTTGCTTTTAAACGGTGCAACCGGTATTGCTGTCGGCATGGCGACAAATATCGCGCCGCATAATCTGAAAGAAATCTGCAACGGTCTGATCGCGCTGATTAAGGATCCTGATATTACGATCAAGGGTCTGATGAAATATGTCAAGGGGCCGGATTTTCCGACAGGCGGTTTGATTTGCGGAATGGACGGGATTTATAAATCGTTTTCAACCGGTCGCGGCAGGATTGTCACACGCGCCAAATGCCATATCGAAACGATGAAAAACGGTCGTCAAAATGTGATCGTTACAGAAATTCCGTATCAGGTCAACAAAGCTTCGATTATTGAAAAGATCGCATCGGTCGTCAAAGAAGGCCGCATCACAGGCATCAGCGCTATCAACGATTATTCAAACAAAGACGGTATCCGGATTTCGATCGATCTGAAGTCAGGCGAAGACGGAAACGTTGTTCTGAATCAATTGTACAAACTGACACCGCTGCAGAGTTCGTTCAGTGTCAATAATATCGCGCTCGTCCGTGGACGTCCGGAAACGCTGAACCTGAAAGAGATGCTGGAGCACTATCGCGATCACCGCATCGAAGTAATCCGCCGCCGGACACGTTACCTGCTTGATAAAGCACTTGCCCGCGCACACATTGTTGAAGGCCTGCTCAAAGCCCTTGACAACATCGACCGGGTCATCGAAATTATCCGTGGATCCGAAACCGTCGAAGAAGCAAAAGCGGGATTGATAAAGGAATTCGATCTTTCAGAAATTCAGGCGCACCATATTCTCGAAATGCGTCTGCGCCGTCTGACCGGTCTGCAACGGAAAGAACTTGAAGACGAATACAAGTTGCTAATGGAACAGATCGCTGATTATCGCGCAATTCTCGCTGACGTGAACCGTGTAACACAGATGATCTGTGATGACTGCCTCGAAATCATCTCGAAGCACGGTGACGAACGCCGTACCCAAATCGTTGCTGCGGCTGAAGACATCACGATTGAAGATTTGATTGCCGAAGAAGAAATGGCAGTCGTGATCACGCACGAAGGTTATATCAAACGGATCGCAATCGATGCATACCGCAAACAAAGCCGCGGCGGAAAAGGCGTCACGGGAATCGGTAACATGAAGGATGGTGACTTTATCGAACACCTCTTCATCGGATCGACACATGACTATCTGCTGCTCTTTACGACCCGCGGTCAGGTTCATTGGTTGAAGGTTTATGATATTCCGCAGATGGGACGCTCCGCTAAGGGCCGTTCGATTGCAAATCTGCTTCAGCTTGAACAAGAAGAAACGGTGACGGCATACGTACCGGTTCGGGAATTTGATGATGATCATTATCTGCTGATGGCAACCCGTCAGGGTGTGATCAAGAAGACCGTTCTTTCCGCATTCAAACGCCCGATGAAGGGCGGCATTCGCGCAGTAAATCTGAATGAAGGTGATGAACTGTTCGGTGTTGTCATTACCAATGGTGAAAACCAGATCATGCTTGCCAGCCGCAAGGGCATGGCCTGCCGCTTTAACGAAACAGACGTCCGTGCAATGGGCCGTCAAGCTGCAGGTGTATCGGGCATGAAACTGGGAGAAGGTGACGAATGCGTCGGCTTGATGACAGTTCATCCAAGCACAAATGTTCTGACCATCGCCGCAAACGGAATGGGTAAACGCAGCGATTTTGATGACTATCGCCAAACCAAACGCGGCGCAAAGGGCGTCACCAATATGAAGCTTACGGATAAGACTGGCGACGTGGTCAGCTGCATGGCGGTTGAGGAAGAAGACGAAGTTATGATCATGACCCTGCAGGGAATGGTCGTCCGGATTTCAGTAAACGGCTGCCGCGTAATCGGTCGTGCAACGCAGGGAGTGAAAGTAATCCGCCTGAAAGAAGACGATGAGGTTGTCGCTGTCGCCCGCGTGATCCCCGGCGATAAGGACGATAACGAACCGGATCTGCAAGCAGCTAACGCAGCTGATGCAGCCGGAAATATCTTCGAAGATGAAGGTGAAATGAATGAATCAGATGAAGCGAATGAACCGGATGCAGAAGAATCTGGTGATGTCGATGAGGTAGATGATTCAGAAGAAACTACTGATGAAGACGAAGAATAAAGATACCATTCAGTCGCCGTTAGTCAGCCGGAACAATTAACAACCAAGCGGCGATAGCAATCAAATGCTATCGCCGTTTTTTCAAGAGAATTGCAACGGGTAAAAATTTAAAAGGCAATAGAATCCCGATGAGTAAAGACGAAGATGAACTGTTGAAACAGCATATTCAATATGAAGAAGAATGCTGGAAACAACGCCGGCAAGAGTCGAAAGCTGACGATGATATCTGGCTGAATATGGATAACGCCGATTCATGGGGCAATATGTTACCGTTCGAAACGGTTCGTGAATTTTTCGCAGGTATGCCGACACAGCAAATCGTAACACTCGGCGACAGCAAAGGTGGAAAAGACGCGCGGTTTTTCAAAGAACTTGGACATAACGTTACCGCAACAGGTGTTGCGACTGATTCATTAAAAGCGGCAGCAGAACGCGGGTTAATCGATAACTGGGCGCGTGAAAATGCCGAAGCGCTGACATTTAAAAATGACTCATTTGACTGGGCGATTGTGAAGGAAGCGCTTCATCACATGCAGCGGCCGTATTATGCAGTTGACGAGATGTTACGGGTCAGCCGCAAAGGAATCATACTGATCGAGCCGCACAATCAGCAGAATTATCTGACAATTAAAAAAGCGGCGAGTTATGTGATCAAGCGGCTTCTTGCGAAAGTGACAGGTAAAATAATGCCGCGTGAATTTGCGCAGGTGCCGTTAGTCAGTTATGAAGAGCCGGGAAATTATGCCTATAAATTTCATCCATATGAACTAAGCCAGTGTGCGATTGCAAAAGGGATTCTGACAGTCGCATACGGATACGCGTATTATTTCTATGAAAAAGGAATGGAAAAACTCACTGGGGCCGCAATTGAAAATTATAAAAAACAATGCCGGGAATACATGGCAGGTCATGATAAACGTGGGGGTCTTGAATCTCGCCCGCTTCTTGTTTTCTTTATTTTCAAACAACCGATAGACTCAATCAGTCGTGCCTGTCTTGAAAAACAGGGATTCCGCTTTCCTGTATTCCCGGAAAATCCGCACAAAAAGCCGTGATAATTTATCGGGGCAAAAGTTGAGAGAGAGCCATTTTTTTCGGCCAACCCTCACGTGCAATCACACGTAACGCTGAACCGGCTTTCGGCATTGGAGCGGTCGCGGCATGTCCGAACGTAAGATCAGTTAACATAACAGCTTCTCGGATATCATCATGAATCACTTCTGTTCGATTCTGCAGCGCAGCAAACACCCGGCCATACCAAACGATCAAACCAGGTAGTGCGAGCGTCATCCGCGCACCATGAAGAACAGGTGTTCCCCATCCCTCACGGCCAAAATATGCACGGGCGGCATATCGTGTTTTCAGATAGCGACAAATCAACTCTTCACTTTGCTTCGGGAATGGATAAGCCTGTACCTGATTGATTGCCGAGCGAAAGGCAATACTGTCAGCCATCGGAACTGAGTTTGTAAACATAAATTGAAAGGCAGAATAAAGTCGCGTCAGACGCGCATGCTGCCGGACTTGCCAAATTTCGCTGGTCAGTCCTTTTTGCGCAAGTGTTGAACAAAGACCTTGCAGCAGTCGGAAAAGTATCTCTTCACAAAAACCGAAACGCGCGGAACAAAGTCCCCCATGTTCTGCTTTATCTCGGGCAAATGATTTTGCATTAACAAGCAGATCCTGAAACGAGGTTGGATCAGAAAAATCTATCGTTGCCTCTTCCAGCATGTCAAGAAGATCAGATGCCCAGATAATTTTCTGTAAAAGAGATAAATTCGGATCATCAAAGATTTCGACCAGCGTGTTTTCAAAAAGGTCAAGTGATGAGGAAAGCATAAAACGCTTGGCGTCAAAAGAGGCGTCTTCAACAACATTAGCGGAATGAATTAACAAACGTTGTTCATCAAGCAGTTTTTGTAGAAGAGGCCTTTGTTGATGAACCGGTTCGCCAGTGTTATCGATCACAGCAGGACAGGAAAACAAAAGACCGATAAAAATCCGGTCACCCCAGTCGACAAGATTATACGGATACATTTTACACGTCAGCGTTTTTGCATCAAAGCCAAGTCTGGCATGCATCCGGCACAAATTTTTTTCATCCAGAAAATGACAAGCACCATCTTCAGTCATGCCGAAACGGTATCCACGTTTGCCGATCGGGACAAAAAGACGTTTGTCTTTTAAAGCCGGATTGTCATCCCATTCAAACTGTTGCAACCGGGCGTAATCTTTATGGGGACACCAAATGGAAAATCCGCGTCGGCAACACATGCCGCAACTGATGCAAGTATGGTTCAGCCAAGATGGAATATGGATCGTCATCATGAAAAGAAAGTGTAGCGATCAAAGCCGAGGCGGGCAATTGAAAAGAAATCGGAATCAGACCGGCTAGACATGAACGTCTGCTTGTAAGACTTGTTCTGTCAGTTGTGAAAGATTTGTCAAAATCAAATCGGGATGAACGGGAAGCTTTTCTTCGTGAGTTTCGTGGGATTTGGCAAATGATACAGGGTGGACAAAGCCGCGCGTGAACAATGCGGTTTTCATCCCGAAGTTCTGCGCTTCGCACAGATCACGTTCCCACTGGCTTCCGACAAAAAGAATTTCTTCCGGAGCAATCTGGCCGCGTTTCCAGACATAATCGACAATACGTAAAAAATAATCCGGATCAGGTTTCTGCCGTAGTTCCTGATAG
Organism: bacterium; assembly: GCA_003249795.1. GTDB lineage: Bacteria > Planctomycetota > SZUA-567 > SZUA-567 > SZUA-567 > SZUA-567. The sequence goes on from QKHZ01000018.1 coordinate 7,280, forward strand.
CTCCAGAACAATAGGTCGTCTTGAAATCCGAGTTGCATCAGGCTCTTTTCCATCAAGGCATCAAAAAGAAGTGGAGCGTAAAACTGCGCATTAGCTGCAATGCCAAGTTTATATTGCCGTTTTGCCAGTGTTTGGAGCATTTGCACAGCACCATCAACCGGCCAAACCGGTTCCGTCCGGATGGCATATTCAATACAGAGCCGATCGAGTTGATTATTCGAAAGTTTTATTCCGAGAGTGGCCAGCATCGCCTTCCACACCGCACGGATTTCGATATCAGGAACGCGTACACCATCTTGCGTACGCAAGTTTTTGTGCCGATTTGCAATTTCCGGCAAACGCTGAGCGATTAAACCAACGCAAACAGAGAGATCGGTGATACCAGTATCAATCGAGTGGAATGCCTCTTCAAGAGCAGCAGAATCGATCCGCAGCAGCGGACAACCGGTCGGTTCAGGAGTGACAAACATCGTTCCATAGACACAGAAAAATACGGCTTTGATTTCAGGTAACGGTTTCAACTTTGCCGCAAACGGAGCCTCTTCCACCGGAAGCGGATGGCTGAGTTCACGAATCCGTTGCAACAATAAATCGTTTTGCATAAGACACTCTACTGAAAAATCGCGGTATCCATCGAGTACAAATCCCTACAAGAGGTTTGTACAGTACATTACATACTATTGTGTGCGCAATGAATTTTGCCTGCCAGACATTCTTCGTAAAAAAAATCACGATTTTACATCTCAGAGAAAACATCTATTAGTAGCATTTATGTGCTTATTCGACAGCGTCATAAATCTGTACTTTTTGCCAGAGGTGGTTATTTGCGGCGATAAAGGCTTTGTGATCTGGATGAACCTGATACGCGTCATGCGCAGCGCGGTCTTTGAAAATCGTAGTCAGGCAGACCGAATAACTGTTATCAACAACTGGACGGTCGACCATCGCGGGTGTTCCGACATAGACCGAATCGATCAGGTCGATTGATTTTAATGCGCGAACATTGTTCAGAAAAGTTTCGGATTCTTCTGCGGTTGTCCCGGGCTTAAGCCAGAAAAAGACATTGTGGATAAACATGGAATTATTCCTTTTAATCAGTCGGGATCAAACCCGTGGGTGAACGAAAAACCTGTTGTGCATTACCATAGCTGGATTAAAAATCATTACCAGTATAAAATTTTCATACAAGCAATGATTTGCCGCGAATATATCCTTCGGTTACATTCATTAAATGCGCAATGTTGAGCTGCGTGCCGCTATACCCGATAGTCGCGTCGGCAAGTAATTCAAAATAGCAGCATTGTTCGTCACACAGATAGCAAGTTTTGTCGCGCTAGAAAGTGATTTATTAAACAAGCATTGAAATTCCGCGTATATGGCGGATCACTTTACTTGCACATCACTCCGGTAAAAGAATTGACTTTTACCCCGTAAATCTGTACACAAAAAGGATGGAAATCACCCGATAGAATAGTCTTCTCATCCTTTTTGATGGAAAACAGCATATGACGGCGCGCGGTAAAACAACAGAAACGTTTATTAACAAACCCGCGCTGCTCTCCATCTTGATGCCGGTTTATAATGAATATGCCTTCATCCGAGAATGTATCCGCCGGATTCTGCACGTTGCTCTTCCTGAAAATGTCGCACGCGAACTTGTGATCGTCGATGACGGGTCTATTGACGGCACGCGCGAAATTCTGCAGGAACTGGCAGAGACCTATCCCGAAATCCGGCTGTTTTTTCAGGATAGAAATCAGGGAAAGGGCGCGGCGATCCGCCGGGCGATTGACGAGATGCACGGCGACCTTGCCATTTTTCAGGATGCCGATCTTGAGTATGACCCAAATGATTATCCCGCTGTCATCCGCCCGATTCTAGAAGGTTATGCCGATGTGGTTTACGGCAGCCGCTATGCCGCCTCTGATTTCCGGCGCGTGTTGTTTTTTAAACATACCCTCGGCAACCGCTTTCTGACCTTTCTGTCAAACTGGTTTACCGATCTGAATCTGACGGATATGGAAACGTGTTATAAAGCGTTTCGCGGTTCTGTTTTGAAATCTATTCCTATTCGGTGTAACGGCTTTGGACTAGAGCCGGAGATCACCGCGAAAGTCGCCAAACGCAACTGCATTGTTTATGAAGTTCCGGTCAACTATCACGGCCGCACATATGCTGAAGGCAAAAAGATCGGATGGAAAGACGGTTTTAAAGCGCTGTACACGATTCTCAAATATTGGCTCATCGATGATTGTTATGATGAACATTACGGACATAACGAACTGGTCAGTCTGAATGCCTCGACACGATACGCGCGTCTGATCAGTCGCGAATGCAGAAAATATCTCGGAAGGAATGTACTTGAGGTCGGCGCGGGAATCGGAAACCTTTCGCGGCAATTGGCTGGCGAGAGGCATTTGACAGTAACAGATTCAGATCCCGGGTTTCTGGATTTTCTGCAGAATCTGTTTCAGGGACGGGAAGATGTTTCGGTCGAAAAAATGATGCTCGGAAATGAAGAAGATCAGGCGCGTATTGCAGAGAAAAAAATCGATACCGTTGTGGCGCTGAATATGCTGGAATATCAGGAAGACGATATCAGTGCTTTAAAACAATTGAAAACATTACTTCAGAATGATGGCAGATTGATTTTACAGGTACCGCAATATCCGGGATTGTTTGTTGAGAAGGATAAAGAAACAGGTAACTTCAGGCGATATGACAAAACAGAATTGAAGCAAAAACTTCAGGACGCTGGTTTTAATGTCGAAGTGATCCGTTCGTATAACTGGCTCGGGTTGGGGGTTTGGGTATTTAATAACATGATTCTGAAGCGGCGGCAATTCGGGCGGATACAGTTGAAGCTATATGATTCTTTGATTCCGCTGATGCGTTATCTGTTGTGGTTGCCGCTTCCGGGTCTATCACTTTTTGTAGTAGCACGCAAAACGGACTGAAAGATAAAAATAGGGTTCAAGAAAATGAACCGGAGTTGTTACAATAGTAAGAATGTCTTTTTAAAACTATGTCGGGCTTGCTTCGTTGGTATTGTAGAAAATAATTTCGCAACGGGCATAAAATTGGCCGGAATTCAATCATATCCGGCCGGAAAATGAGGAAGGAAATCGAAATGAAAAAACTGTTGAAGATTGCTGCTATTCTGGTCTTGATTCTGATTATCGCTGTGCCGATCCTGATTGGGAAATTACTGGGTCCGGCTGCACAGGCTGTATTGACTGATATTATTTCTCCTGCACTCGGAGTTAAGGTTGAAGCAGAAGATATCGATATCAGCGTCCTCGGCGGCAGCTGCAAGATCAAAGCGTTTGAAGTCGGTAATCCCGAAGGTTATACGACAGAACATGCGTTTCACTTCGACTCCATGACCGTGGATATGGATTTATGGTCGCTGCTGGGTGATGTGATTCACGTACAGGAAGTCAGTATCGACGGCGGTGAAGTGATCTTTGAATCCAAGCTTAAGGGATCAAACCTGACCACTCTCATGAACAATGCCATGAAGATTGCGGAAAATCCGACGGCAGCACTTTCTGGTGACACGCAGACAGAAGAAAAATCATCCGGCGACTCGAAGATCACGAATCCATTCAAAAAGAGTTCATCAGACAATTCAGAAAGCTCCAGCGAATCCGAAACATCTGAGTCAAGCTCGTCTTCCTCTTCATCAGCAGATGCCGGTAGCTCCGGTACCTCATCCTCATCCGGCGCAAGCACAACATCGTCGACATCATCATCAAAGCCAATCAAAGTAAAGATTGACTTGTTTGTCATGAGTAACTGCGGCGTAAAAGTTGCAACAGCTCTCACACTGAACAAAGCTGTCAGCGTTCCTATGGGTGAAGTGAAGATGGATAACATCGGTGGAACTGATGGCGTTGCTCCGACAGTGGCTCTGGCAAAGATCATGGCCGAAGTAACAAAAGCTTCAACCAAAGCGGCATTTCAGAAAAGCGGCGATATGCTAAAAGGTGCTGCAACACAAACAGGCGAAACGGTAAAGGACGCAGCTTCCAATACCGGTGATGCTGTCAAAGAAGGCGCATCAAAAGCGACAGAAGGTCTTAAAAGCCTGTTTGGAAAATAAACCATTTTTACAGAAATGACGGCAATACTTGATGGAGATAACATATTCAGTAAGCGGCACAATTTGTATATGCGGTTGTCAAAACGATGAGAAGGTTAAGTTATCCTTTATTTTGGTCGGTTCGGATAACAGCAATGATTTTGGTATTGCTGGGGCTTGGCTATGTGTATAAAAGCCTCGCAATGCTGAAAGTGGATTTGATTAACGATACGAATATGATTCCGTTTGCTGTGATTTCAATTTTACCGGGTGTACTATGCTTATGGATTGGGTGCATAACATTCGTAAAAATGAATAGCCAACGAATCCATTGGATGTGTATCGCACTTTCAACAAGTATCTGGCCGATTATGGTTGCAAATCTGGTGAATCATTGTGGTGCATTGGGTAAACCATCAGTATTTGGGCTTTGCGCATTTGTGTCTTTACTTGTTTATACATTTACAACTTGGCGTTTTCTACGCTATGCCCGTAAACATCAGAGTAATAAACGAAGAACGTGGCGTCAGATATTGATTTTTCTTTATACGTTTTTATTCATCTTTGTTGTTCAATCCGTTGTGATGGATTTATTACCGAGAGATGTGGAGAGATTCCAAAAATACCGGATGATTTTTTTCCTGGCATCGTTTGCTATTAGTGTCATTGTTTATAAAGTTACACAAGCCGACAGGAAAATGCGCAATGACCATAAGGCTATTTTTTACGGACGCTTTTAACAAATTGATGTAAAGTAAAATCATACAGAATAGATATAAAAAACCTGCCCTATATTCAGGGGCAGGTTTTTTATGATATTAAGGTGCAGATACTGAAACCGGTTCAAATCATTTTCCGCCGCGTGCAGCTGAGCCTTTCGGGCTTTGTTCAGCAATTTCGCGCGACATCGTCAGGTTCAATTCACTTTCGGCATCAAAGATATGAGCGCGATCAAGGATTGGACAAAGTTCAAACTCACCGCCAAGTTTCGGGCACTTTTGTGGCGGGGCGCTAACGATAAAACGGTGTTTGCCGCTGGTCATATGGATGAGTGCTTCTTCACCCAACATTTCGGTAACATCAACTGTGCCTTTAAAGACATTTTTCTTTTGCTCTTCAGTTGCATTTTCTTTCAAGATAAATGCTCGCGGGCGAACGCCAAGGCAAACCTTCTTACCGACATAATCTTTGACTGAATCGGTGAACTTCGCCGGAAGGTACGAAACGATGCTTTCGCCGTTGAAGACATAATCACTGCCATTCTTTTCAAGTACGCCTTCCATGATATTCATCGGAGGGGTACCGATAAAGCGCGCTACAAACAAAGTCGCTGGGCAGTCAAATACGGTTTCTGGTGAACCAACCTGTTCGATGATTCCATCACGCATGACAGTGATACGGTCACCAAGAGTCATTGCTTCGATCTGGTCGTGGGTCACATAGATCATGGTGGTGTCGATGCGGGCGTGAAGTTGGAGCAGTTCTTTCCGCATTTCAACGCGCATCTTTGCATCAAGGTTGGAGAGCGGTTCGTCGAACAGGAACACAGCCGGTTCGCGGACGATCGCACGGCCCATCGCAACACGCTGGCGCTGACCACCGGAAAGAGCTTTCGGGCGGCGTTCGAGATACTCTGTCAATCCCAGACTTGCAGCTGCTGCGCTCACGCGGCGGTTGATTTCGTCTTTCTGGAACTTGCGCAGCTTCAGACCAAAGGCCATGTTGTCATAAACGCTCATGTGCGGGTAAAGCGCGTAGTTTTGAAATACCATCGCGATATCACGGTCTTTGGGGGGAACGTTATTAATAAGTCGCTCGCCGATTTTGCATTCACCTTCGGAAATTTCTTCAAGGCCAGCAACCATACGCAGGGTTGTAGATTTTCCGCAACCGGAGGGGCCGACCAGAACCATGAACTCATGGTCTTTGATTTCGAGGTTGATGCTTTTTACAGCGCGCACGCCGCCGTCATAGATTTTGCTGACGCTTTCAAGTGTTACTCTTGCCATGAATCCGCTCCTTTACTAAAAAATGAATAACTTCTTATATCACAGTAGGTTAAAAGAAGCATCAAGCCGAAATACATCAGATAATGTAAAACAGCCTGATCAACTCTTTTAAAGTTACCCTATGCGGAAGATTTTGCAAATAAATTTGATTAAAAACTCGGTTTTTATGAGATTTGTTGAAAACGGAAGAAAAAACTATGATATATTCAGATGAAAGGTCAACCTGTGACAGATCAAAGGTAAATAATATAAGGATTCAAAACGTTGTCGATACAGATTCAGGTGATCCGACCAAACCAGAAGTGGACTATGCCATCATCATGGTTGGCAGGAAATGTTGAACCGATAGCTGTGCGATCGGCGATTGTGTTTACACTCGATAAACCGGTGCGTATAAAAGACGGGCAACGGCAGATAGCGCTTGATGCCTGGTCATTTCTGGTGTTAACGGTTTCAGTCGAGAGCGAAATTTTGCCGTCCGATGGACTGGCGATATTTGCAGTTCCGGCACAGGAGAATGCGCAACAAAATACAGTTCTAAAAGAATTTCCGCAGACAGGTGCGCTCGATGAGTTGTCGGCAGCGGTGCTGTCGGATGTATTTGCATTAACCCAGCGGGCAGAGGCGCATCAGATGGCAGCGGTGAATTTTGTTCTGCATCAACTTAAGGCTTCTGTGGATGAACTGAATCAATCCGTACGATGTGATCAGACAGAATCAGCGAGTCAACTGGGTAATAAATTGAGTGATGCATTATCAAAGCTGGAGAAAACGCAAAACGAACTTGTCGCGCGGGTGAAGATATTATTCCAACAACAGATGGACGAATCGCTGACACTGGAACAGATCTGCAAAATATGTGAATGCGGAAAGACCACATTGTCGGCGGCGTTTCGGAATGAGGGGTTACCTTCTCCGATGCGGGTACTGGCACAGATGCGGATTCACCGCGCGCAGGAGAGTTTGACGAATACGCGGATATCGATCAATGAAGTGGGGGCGATAGTGGGGTATCCGGAGGCAGCGGCGTTCACACATTTCTTCAGCAAACACACCGGCAAATCCCCCCGCGAATTTCGTGACCAAAGCCAATGGCTTCTTTGATTAGTGAAATCAAATTGGCAAAGCAATGAAAAGGACCATGACATGGAATCTGCAAAGATATCTGAAGATATGAAAGCGCGTTTGCAGTTTCTTTATGAAATTCTTCGGGACACATATAAAACGACTTCAGCAGAACGGAAATTATTACATGAATCATTATCATTTGAAGAATTTAATATGGTTCATGATTACATGACATCTGATGCGGAGACAATCGCGGGCTATGCAAGTCAAATGCTCGGACACGGAATCAATGATCAACAAGCAGCGATTCAAATCTTAAGGAAAATTGATTTCTTTGAGACTTCAAAATATACAGCGTTAATAAATATGCAAAGACATAAAAATATCATATCGTATTGCTTGCATGTTGATCATCTACGGGCGATGCTTCTATATTTGCTAAAAAGTCATCAATAAAAAAGTCACAATACGAAAGAATATGATGATGAAAATAATCATTGCGATAATGCTTGCTACGTTCATTTTAGTCAATGGCAATGGTTGCATTGATGAAGGTCGTCATCTTGAAAAAGGCCGAAAACTTCATCAAATGATTTTTGAGGCAAGTACATTACCTCCGGAAAATTTCACTGGTGTTTGGAAAGAGTATTACGAAAATAAACGGCTCTATGGCGAAACAGAATATGTGAATGGCAAGCTGAATGGTATCCGTAAAACCTGGTATCCATACAGGAGCCATCACCAGATGACTGAAGAAGAATTTCTGGATGGCAAACGGCATGGCGCATACACGAAATGGCGCTCAACCGGTGTTCTGTATGAACAAGGTACGTATATAAACGGGCTTCAAGAAGGGAAATGGACACATTATCATCATAATGGTGTTGTCTATTCGATTAATCAATATGTAAATGGAAAGAAGCATGGCCTTTATGAATCTTGGGAGTCTGATGGTCGAAAATCCGGTGAAGGAAATTATCAGGACGGAAAAGCCGTTGGTCGTCATAGGGCTTGGTTTCATGGGAAATTATATTATGATGTCGATTATGAAAACGGAGAGATCGTTTATAAACGGATGGCATTAGGAAAAGTCATCGAGCATGAAACAGATACATTAAAATAAAAAACCTCTCTACACAGAGTCCGTATGCGGAGAGGTTTGTGATAACTGAATTTCGTGCCAATTTTACTCATCAATCGGTCCTGTAAAACCAGGGCCGCCGGCACCAAGGTAGCCGCCGCTTTTGCCGTCTTCGGTTTTGCTGACCCAGAATGAATACAACGCTCCACGGCACATCGTAAATACAAACTTCACCGGTTTTCCGGCAAGCTGGCTCAAATCTGCATTCTTCCATTTAATCTGCGTCTTAGTGCTGTTGCCTAAAAATCCGATGCAATCGTCAAACGTAAATCCGTCGATCGGTTTATCCTCCGCGTCGCGCACTTCAACCTTTAACCGGTCGCCGACTGTGTTTGCATTGACAAACAAATGTGAGCCACTGAAAGTGAGAGGACGCGTGATTGTTTTCGCGTCGGCAAAGGAAGAGTCCATCGATACAAAGCCGTCACGCCGGAGTTTTGCCAGACCTACCGCGCCGTTAGCGTATGTACCGTTAAGATGCCACGACTCCATATTATATGAAGTACGGGTCTCATCGCCTGCGTAAGCGCTGTAGTAGAACCAGAGTTCATCGCCAACGATGCAGCACATCCCTGCGCTTGATTCAACATAGCCATATTCCCATGAGCCATTCACACGCCTTGCCGGAATAAACGGGTCGCGATTCGGCCTGAGCCAGTGAAATCCGTCGCGGCTGTATCCGACAGTCAGTTCTGTTAACTTCGGGCGCCCGACGCGTTCACCGATGTGGTTCGGTGGACCCTTCAGGATTTGGACGAAGCCGATCATCACACTTTCATAGGCAATCGCATCAAGATTATAACACTCCGGCCGCTGTTCAAATCCTTTATCCATGATGTCAGCCCGGAACCATTTTGCGCTCGGGTCATTTTCAGACCATTGTCCACTCTGCACGAAATCGTCATGTTCCTGATAATTACGGGTACGACCCGCTTCAGCATATCCCGAGCGGATACTCTGCACCCATTTCTTCCGGTACGGATTATAGAACATGGTGCTGCGGTCGCCCATTTCTCCGGTAAAACCATGTTCATGCCAGTGAATGCCGTCAGCAGAAGAATATAATCGGCCTTGAGGTTTTGCCGTTTCCGGATGATGCGGTTCGCGCACCATCATCTTGAAGCGTTCGTTCGGATTATCGGTAAAGTGATCGATCACAACGCTGCCGGAATCAGGATGAAGATTACGCGGCAGGACATGGTTTGTTCCGGGAACAACATCCAGATTCGGTCGGTCCCAATGAATCCCGTCGACGCTTGTAGCGTAACTGCTGTAGCCGAGGTAACTGCTCAGATACCACATTTTAAACAACTTGTCTTTCGGGTCATACCAAACACCTCCCGACTTGGCAACAGCACAGGGCGGATATTTCGTTTCGAATTCATCATGGGTTTGCGGGAAAAAGACGGGATTGCCTGGATATTTAGCCGGTGTATGAAATGTGCGCGTCATATCCGTGCGGCCATCAAGCAGAAAATCATCGACAAACAGTTGACGGCCGACATCGATATTGATCACCTCAGGGCGCTTCTGCAAATACGGTACCCGCATCGGCATGGTGTCATCAAAGTCGGTATCCCTCGGTGGCCAGGTATCCGGTAGCTCAATTCCGTTATACAGCACTTCACCCATAATAAGCGCCTTTCATTCAAAGATGAGAGTAAGGTAAAGAAAAAGACAATACAAAAAAATTTCTATTTCTGAAATCAACATATCATAGGAAAATAAGGCAGCAACTGGTATAATTCGACAGCAACCCTATAAAAAACGACAGCAACGTGTCGCTGCGAAAAAAGCGGGTTAATATCAGAATGGAATAATCAGCAACGGGGAATGTGAATGATCGAACGAAAACAAATCAGCCACAAGATTCCGGAAAAGCGCAAAAATCTGATTAGCTGGTTTTTGAATAACTTTACCGTCAGATATCTGTTCGGAGGTTCATGGGCAGATACTTACCCATGGTTTGTTCATCGGCGCAGTTTGGTAGATACGTTTTTTCTGCTGCCCACTTCACCAATTGAAATATCAACAGACAAGGAAACCCGTGTCATCACAAAAGGTGAGTTCTTTTTACTACCGGAAGGACAATGGCACAGTTACGGCCCAGGGCCCAAAAAAGAAATCTCCAAACATGTAATCCTGCATGCAGTGTTTGTTTCTCCGTTTCATCCGAATCCGTTGTCATTGTTTTCGTCACCATTTCATAGATTGAAAAATTATATGAATTGGCACGACCGCGCAGAACGGGTGGTTATGCTGGAGCAAACAAATAAACCGGCTGCTGTCACTTTAGCAAAAGCCGTGATAACAGAGCTGATCGTAGAATTAATAGCGACAGAGCCAGAGCTGACAGCAACGGTTCCGGCAATTGATGAACCTCGTGTACAGCAGGCAATCATGCAAATAGAAAAGGAATACTCAAATAATCTCAGTGTCGAAGATCTGGCGCGGAATGTCAGTTTACAACCGGTTCGTTTTCGTACGCTTTTTAAAAAGCATACCGGCAAATCACCGAAACAGTATCTGAATGAAATACGCCTACAAAATTCGGTGGAGTTGTTATTAACAACAACATCAACAGTGACAGATATCGCGTACGAATGTGGCTTCAATGATGAAAATTATTTCAGAAACTTTTTCAGGCAAAAAACTGGAATGACGCCGACAACATATCGCATGGAAAACCGACATTGAAAAAATAAATGCAGAAATCATTTTTTAAAAAATGAGTGAACCGAAAATGAATTTTGGCGTTGATAAAAACGAGGCCATATTGTGCCTGAACAGAAAAATATGCATAATTAGTGAAACAATTGAAGCAAAGGATAAAAATTGCCTCACATCTCTCCAGATGATCAGCAACTGATGCGACTGTCTCTTGGCGGACAATGGCAACGACCAATCAGATTGCTTCTACCGATAACAGTGATTTTTATTTGTCTGATCTGTATGCAAACAATATTTCATAACGTTGGTGGAGGAAGTAATCTTTCGACAAAAATGTCCGGACAATCGCAACAAATACCGACCATGCAACAGTCTGTTAATCTGCACGAAACAGAACGGCAAATTCTGCAGAAGCTTTCTCAGCAACATCAACTCAGTATCAAAAATTCAGACAAGGATCTTGAGAAAGAAGTTCCCGGACTTATGCAGCGGAAACTACCGGCACCAAAACCTGGGAACATCCGGATGGCGGCAATGCAATTGGCACCATACTTTGCACAAAAGCAGCGAAATCAGCAGATGTTCGATAAACTAATTCGAGCAGCGGCTGATCTTGGCGCGCAAGTGGTGTTGATGCCAGAGGCGGGTATATGCGGATTATCTGATCCGGAGAATGAGGTTGTGTATACTACAACCAATCCTGATTTCGGCTTTTTCTCTGTGCGGGATGTTGCAGAAGAATTACACGGGCCGACAGTCACGCATTATGCTACGTTAGCCAAAGAGTTGACGATCTATCTGGTCGTGACATTAATTGAAATGAAAGATACCCAATTTTACAGTACGGCCGTTTTACTCGATCCGCATGGACAGATTGCTCTTGTCAGCAGAAAAGGTGCGATGCAGAAAGAGACGGATGCAAAATGGATAACGCTGAAAAAAGAAACGCCGGAAGTATGTCAAACGTCGTTCGGAAAAGTGGGACTGTTGATCGGACTGGATGCTGTCGAGCAATTGCCTCTATTAAAAGAAAAAGGCGCGAAAATCATTTTGCATACGGCTGCGTTTTACGGCAAGCAGACAAAGGCTTATCTTGAGATTACGTATCCTAAGTTGATGAAGGAATACGGGCTTTGCGGAATTTTGTGTAATTGGGCGGCTTCTGTCAATATGCAGACATTATGGCAAGGCTATGGACTGAGTCGTTCTTGGGATACACAGGGAAAAGTGTTGGCAAGTCAATCTGACAGTCGCGGAAACTCGCTATTAATATCGGATATCAGGACAGGCGAATAAAAGTATAAATCATAGGAAGAGAATTTATGCTCAACTATGAATTCACGAAAAACAGATCGCGACTTTTGGACATATTATCGAAAACAGATTCAAGCAGTAATTCAATTCATTCATAAAATAAAGATCAAGTCGTCCAATCGGTTGTGCGGAGTGCTTCCATAAAGCGTTCGATAGCGGCTTTCAGATCGGTAAATCCGGTTTTACATTCATCCAGATTTTTCTTCTTTGCTGCAAATTCGACAATCCGTGCACAGTAACTGGTTTCGCGCCCACCGACATTGGCACTGGATCCTTTCAAGGTATGCGCGAATGCTTCAATATTATCAAGATCATCATCTTCAATAGCGGTCGTTAATTTTTCCAGATAGATTGGTGTCTGTGTCAGAGTGATTTCCCGGACTTCATTCATCAACTCAAGATCACCACCCATCATATCACGTGCTTCAAGGACGTCCAGAACCGGAAGCGATTCAGCTTTCTGTTGAATTCCGGCCAACTTCTCAACTGCAGTTGTGAAAGCCTCCATTTTAAAAGGCTTGAACAGAACATCTGTTACACCCAGTTGTTTTACAGCTGTCACACGTGAGTCATTATCCGGCAGTGCTGTTACAACCATGATCCGCATATTATTATACCGCTGTTGCTGGCGTAGGAACCGGATCAACGATACGCCATCCATATGTGGCATATTCAAATCGCTAACCAGAATATCCGGACAGAAACTGCCAATCATTGTACAAGCGGCGATACCGTCTTCTGCAACGCGAACCATTGCGGTTGGAATCGCCCGTTCAATCCCGCGATGCATGATCTTGCGGATTTTCGGATCATCCTCAACAAGCAATACACGGACAAGCGGTTTTGCCGATACAGAAACCGTGCCTTCACTGTAGCGTGACAATACTTCAGCCAGTTGTTTTTTCCGGATTGGTTTTGAAAGATAGTCGTCCATGCCTGAAGTCAGACAACGTTCACGGTCTCCTTGCATAGCGTGTGCGGTCATTGCGACAATCGGGATATGCCCGGATTTATGTGTTGTTTCCTCTTCACGAATCAGACGTGTAGCGGTAAAGCCGTCCATCACCGGCATGGAACAGTCCATCAGAACGATATCATATTCCAGTGCATGAATATGGTCGATCGCCTCTTGCCCATTCTGCGCAATAGTAATCGTACAGCCCAAATTTTTCAGCAAGCCTTTTGCGACAGCCTGGTTCATCGGGTTGTCTTCAACTAACAGTACGTTCATATCCAATTCAGAAGCGATCTCGGCATCTTTCTGAAGCGGCGAAGCAGATTGATTCTCACTAAATAGTCCAGTCAGTCGCGCAAGTGCAAGGGGAACCGGCAAGATAGCTTTATAATTAAATTCTCGGGCTTCCTGCAATGAAACAGGAAGGTGCGCAAGGAGAATCAGTTGCACCTGCTCTGCAGCAAGCGCGGTCCCGGTTTTACGCCAATCGTCACCAATCACCATTGAATCAATGAATACGTGTGTGACCGGAAATTCGTCCTTGTTTTTCTTCAGGACAGTTTGAAGTTCCTGAAGGCTGGATGCTTCATCACAACTGCCATCAAAATCATTTAAATACGTTTTGAAAATCCCGCGGGCGATTGGATTGTTGTCAAGAATTACCGCATGGATATGATGCAGTGAAATTTTGGGATCAGGCTGATCGATAATTTCAACAGGCAAAGCGATCCGAAATGTTGAACCAAGATCAAGCTCACTGGTAATGGTAAAGTGCCCGTTCATCAAATCAACGAGTGAGCGACAAATAGACAGACCTAAACCAGTTCCGCCAAAACGACGTGTGGTCGAGGCATCAGCCTGGGAGAATTTATCAAAGATCTTTTGTTGTTGGTCGGCTGAGATACCAATGCCGGTATCCGAAACTGCAATCTGCAACTCGTCTGTTTGCGTCGCCGTTTTATGAAATGAAATACCAATTTCGACATGGCCCTCATCGGTGAACTTGATGGCGTTACCGATCAAATTAATCAAAATCTGCCGAATGCGGACCGGATCGCCATAGATCATATTCGGTTCATGCGGCGGATAGTTGACTAATAAGTCCACACCTTTTCCTGCGGCTTGTCCGGAGTGGATTGCTCCGATATCTTCAACCAGATTGCGCAGATGGATATCAACGTTTTCGAGATGCATCCGACCGGCTTCAATTTTCGAAACATCCAGAATATCATTGATTAGTGCCAGCAGTGAATCAGCTGAACGCGAAATCATTTCAACTTGCTGACGCTGATTTTCCGAAAGGTCTGTTCCGGCCAAAAGCTCAGACATTCCGATAATCCCGTTCATCGGCGTCCGGATTTCGTGGCTCATACTTGCGAGAAAATCACTCTTTGCGCGATTTGCATTTTCTGCTGCATCGCGAGCTTGCATAATTTGCTGTTCGGCATATTTCCGTTCAGTAATATCGTTAAGCAGCCAGATGGCTCCGGCAAACGGGGTTTTCGGGTCAATTGCTGTCCCGATAATATAGCACCAGAAACGTTCATTTCCTTTACGCCGAAGTTCGACCTCCATTTCGCAAGGATGGCCTTCTTCCAGATCTCTGGTATATTTCTCCATTTTT
>QKHZ01000048.1 GCA_003249795.1 bacterium
ATATGTCGACAGATTCACGTTCCTCCCACTGAGATGATACAGTTAGACGCAAGAGCTACTATTCTTTCGTCCTGAGGATGAAGTGATATGATTCCTTCTTGCACGATCGGTGGCTTCATGGTAGAGACCGGTGCGGATGGAGTGGTTCAGGCTTTTGACAAACACTGGCTTGATCTTGTCCAGCGTGATTGTTTCTGCATGTTGCCGGATCAGCTCTTCCGTCTTTTCATACGCAGCATGCATTTGGCTTCGCAGCATCTTCAGTGAGACACCGAGATTGTCTTCCCGTATTCGCTCTGATGCTTTTAACACACGTGCCTCCAATTCATCCAGTGTCATGGCGTCCAGTTGTGCAAAAAACGTCTGCATCACCTCCAGCGGGTTCGAAAGCTTCTTTTCAAGATATGCTGCCTGCTTTATCGTGCAGCCAACAGCTTGTTTACCGAGCGCCTCAAGATTGGTCGGACTTCTGCGCTTCATACGCTTGACCGGACAGACATCGCCTTGTAGTGACTTGATGCCTTGCTTCTGCATCTTTTCCCACAATGACCACGTCTTTGCCCTGTCGTGATGACGGTTCTTTTTGTCGACCTTTCCTTGCAGCATCCGGAAAAACTTTGTCGTTAAATATCCCCAAAGCGAAGCACGGTGTTTGATGCAGTCTTCTACGGTATCAATCCGGAAGCCCGGTTCAATCAGGAAAGCTTTGAGTGCATCTCGTTTGCACTGAAACTCAACGCGAGTGACATGATGCGGGATTTTCTGCCCCCACTTGTAATAGACAAGATCTTCAAACTTTGCCATATCACCTTTATCTTCCAACTCGCGGATCTTGTCGTAACAGTTCAAACGTAACGCAACACCCCGAGAAAATCCGGTTGGATCTGCGCCGGAACCATGTTGCCGACTTTGTCCGCAGCTTTCATCCCACTTTCTGGCGCGACTAATCCATTTTCCCTTAGTGTATCGTTTGTAGAAGTTCAGAAATGGGGCTTCAATCATATCCATGCAGAGGTCATACCGACCGACGACATGGCGCAGGAGTTCGATCTTTTCAGTCTCAAGCAGTTTCAGTACTTCCGGCCACAAATTTGGCAAACCGCCGTAAAGCGTTAAAGGAATACTTCCCAGTTCAATCAGGCCATTGGGAATTGTTTCTCTTGGTTGATCATTTCTGAGCGCTATCGTGATTCCTCGACTTTGCAGGACATATTCGAAATAGGGCTTGCCCTCTTCGCCACCAAAGCCACGTGCTTTCACGACAAAGCATTCACCACCGAAATCAACGGTTCCGGGTAGGTGGTACTCTTCTTCGTCAGGTTGTTGAAATTCACCGATCAGAAATGGTGTTCCGTCTTGTGCAAGTACAATGCGCGGTCTTCTGGTTTCGTCTTCGGATTCATCAATTTTATGGCCAATTTTTTGGGCGATGTTTTTGGCCATTTCCAGCCGTTCAAAGAGTTCGGTAAGTTGTTCATTGTCAAACCATACTGAAAGATTGACAGTGTCTTCATGGCAGGCAGAACACCAAGTTTTGTGGCGAATTAAGCCCCCCGTGTTACCCATAGCGGGGGGAGGCGTCGGTGCGCTCTCCAGTAATGTCATTGTCCACCCCCTTTGCGGAGGTCATGGCGTTGCAATCCCATGCACCATTCTTCGCGATGTCCAGCCTTTCGCGTCCGGCCCACGCTCAAGGCCGGCGCATCTCTCTGAATGTTGCAGATCAGAACGGTATCATGCCCGCAATCGGTTGCGGCAAATCCGAGAACAGGATTGTGCACCGAAACGCTGTGAAGAGTGGATAGGGTGGGCTGATTTGGCAAACGTAAGGTTGCAGGCTGGTCAGGCGGCACAAAGCCACACAGTAAACAAGTCCAATCCAGCCGCCTGCCCTTGGACCGCTGCGGACGTTTTACGTCCTTCGCTTTGTGCCGTGTTCCGGGCGTGACAGAACCCGCGTAAAGCGACACGCGGAACCTGTCCCTGAACACGCTTCGGCAATCAGCCGAAGTCAGCACACATGGTTGCGCCTGCGGCGCGTGATCATTGACAATAGAAAGTAGAAGGCACGTGTTCATTGTGCGCCCTCCACCAACAATAAAATTGCCTGCTTGATGTGATCAGGAATGTTTGGCCACAAATATGCCAAGCGCAAAAGGTCAGTGGGCAACATTTGAGGAGATGAAGAAGCCGAGAGGTGCTTGCTATGCGCTTTCTTCAGGTGTCCAGAAGTGTCTTTTGGCTGTCTTCCGGTTGTCACACCGACACTGTTATCAGACAAAGAAGAACCCTCACAACCTGTTGTGGCTGTAAGGGTTTCGTCTATCTTTTGTCCGGTGTTGTCACTGCTTTGTCCGGTTGTATTATGGAGCGGGTGGGGGGAATCGAACCCCCGTAATCAGCTTGGAAGAAAGGCAGAAACGGCGTATTAACTCCCTGATAATTCAACGGGTTAGTTGAATGGGCACTTTCTTCTTGGCGGATTCTTGTCGGAAATGGCGGAGTGCTGTCATTACCCAGATCTTCATCATGATTATCCGTTCCGGTTTTCGTCAATGCCTGTTCAGAATGCGGCACAATCTCGGGTAATGCTTCGATTGCTTTTGCCATTCGGTCTTGATCTGAATGCAAGTACACGCCCAGCGTCAACACCGGAGAGCTATGACGCATCAGGATCTGAATCGTCTTCGGATCAACACCGCTCTCACAAAGTCGCGTTCCGAATGTATGACGCAGTGCATGCAGATCCAACGTGCGGCCCGCCGCATCCCGCTTTTCAATTCCTGCAGCGGCAATGTCATCGTCAAAAATCCGCAAGAAACCTTTCGGCACCATCAAAGCCGAGCTGGTCTCGAGAGCAGGATGCCGACGTTTCCACTCCTTCAATCGTTCTGCCAACGCAGGATGCAGTGGCAACGTTGCTTGACGACGGTTCTTTGAAATTTCAGCACGAACCCGAAACTGTTTCTGTTCCAGATCAAAATCAGCCCAAATCATTTTCCGGAGTTCACCAACCCGCAAGCCGGTCTGTTGAAGTGTCGCATAGATTAACTCATGACGTTTACCGTCATCACGCAAACCGATTTGAATTTCTTCAGGGATGGTTCCGCTTTTGTACGCCTTCTGCATTCGGCGTAACGGGCCAACCAAGGCAGACTGGGAAAGGCGCTGCGACTCTTCACGGGAAAGTGCGCGACGCTCCCGCACCTTTTCGTGTTCAGGAAGACGCGCGACACAATCAAGCGGATTATAGGGAATCACCTTGCGACGGACTGCCCAGTTCATCAGTTGAACAATACTTTGCCGGTACAGATTCACAGTCCGAGCAGAGCGTCCGTGACTGGCAAGTTCATCAAGAAAACCTTCCACCCGTTCTGGAATCAGGTCTTTCAGAAAAGCAACTCGGACACCATCAACGGTTGCCATTAAACGCTGCCTTAGGTTGACAAGGTGCCGTGGCGAAACAATCCGCGCCTGCTCTTCAAGATAGTTTTCTGCCAGTTTGATCAACAAGCAATCTTTGGCCTTCCTTGTCGGAAGACCATTTTTTGAAGCAAGCACATCGGACTCAGCTTTGCGCAATGCGTCCCTGGCCTGCTCTTTGGTCAAGCCTGCCTGACGACGGCGTGTCTTGCCGTATTCGTCCGTGTATTCGATGTGCCACTTTTTGGATTTCTTCGTAACCCGTTCGCCATTTGTCCCGGCTACCGTATACGTCGGCTGAAAGACTCTTCCCATGATCAGCCCTTCCGTTTCAGAAAGGCGGGAGCTTTTACGACAGCAGCAGGCGGACAACCAAGTGCAATCCACTCGGCCAAAGCTTCCGGAAAGAACACCGGCTTTTTGCCGATCTTCCGAAAAGGAATGCTACCGGGCTCATCGACCGGTTTGGACATGGCATCTTGAATCCAGCGCGTGCTTTTCTTAATAAACACAGCAGCCTGCTCGATGCACCACACTTCTGGACGGTTCTCACTAGTCATCGTTTCTCCTTTCTTAAAGAAACTAGTTCCTGCAATGACTCACCCAACGCAGCCGTCCCCCTTTGATAACACTTTGGCCCCTTGCTTACTCCTCAATCAGCGTTCTTCTTTTTTGTTAATTCCGAGATCCTCACTAATGTCTTCGCTTGCAGAAATGATGCTCAAGTCGCGAAGCTGTTTCAGAATGATCTCACGCGCAACATTCACTTTTTCTTCATCCGGACACAGCGCCTGCTTGGCGTCTTCCTCTGTCGCACCGGTCCAGCCAAACAACCAGCCGATTGCTCGCAGCACATGCTTGTTTCCGGCAAACCGTTTTGTAAAAAGCGCCTGCTGCATTCCTTTTTCTATCAGGTCGCCCATGATCGAGGATCTGGATTTTCCAATCTCCTCGGACAGCGCGTCCAGCTTTGCTAGAAGCTGCCTGTCGATCATGATATTGATCCGCTCGTTTGTCGGCGTCATTCAATCCCCTTTTCTTAACACACACGTCCATACACACGCATACTCATATAAAAGCCCGGAAAGAACAAGAACAAAATCCGATATTTTTTCACGGTCCAGACATTTTCA
This sequence comes from bacterium, assembly GCA_003249795.1. GTDB lineage: Bacteria > Planctomycetota > SZUA-567 > SZUA-567 > SZUA-567 > SZUA-567. Next base: position 4,557 of record QKHZ01000048.1, read on the forward strand.
ATCATAACATATTACCCACCAAGACATTATCGTATTGATATTTTTTACGATTTCGCCATCGCAATAAGCACTTTTTGTAGTTCTTTCCACTCAAAAGGCTTTCCAAGCAGAGTATACACACCTAGTTTTCGCGCACGAATCTGGTGTTTCTCGTCTTCGGCGTCTCCCGAAATGACGATGACTTTGCCGCTGAATTTATCCGTTTTACGAAGCCGCTCAAGGATATCTAGTCCGCAGCCATCAGGCAAACACAGGTCAAGCGTGATCAAGTCGAAATCAATCCGGCGGGTTAGCTCATCAGCGATTCTGCAGTTATAGGCAAAGTGAAAATCAAGCAGAGGCGGTAATCCTGATTCTGGATGAGAGAGAATTTCAGTAAGAACATCACGCAGGAACTCGCGGATATACGGGTCGTCGTCGACAATCAGGATTTGCATGGTATGGCCTCCTTTTAAGGTTTTCCGGCGTAACCGGGACCTGAAAAGGAAGCGCAAAAAAAGGGGCGCTGCCCGCATGTGCACTCCGAGGGACCACCAAGCCCCTAGCAAACACAATGCAAGACAACACCCCAATCTATATCGGGTGCGTGCCTGGCAATTGTGCGTCTTGCTTTTGAAACTTGGTGGTTTTCGGAGAGACGCTCAATCCGGTACGCTGAAAATCAGCTATGTCTAACGCAAATTACAACATCAAATCGATATAATTCTCCCAAATAGAACCAACACAAATTATGGCACAAACCGCTTCATATCGCAAGAGAATGAACAAAACAGTTTCCCGAATCACCTACAAGATGAATCATTCCCCTTTCCCATTGACGGCATCGTCATTTTCCATACGCTTAATTTATCGTATGTTGTAGGCACTGGGGTGCAATCCCCATACCGTTCAATCCACTGTATAGATAAGCGCCATACAGCACTGAAAACTGCTATTAAAAGAAACCGGAGGCCATCGGCTATGGCGGATAACGTAATCGCAAGCAAAGAATATCGTGATTGGCTGAGTGATATCAAGCAGAAGGTTCAGCGTGCCCAACTGAAAGCGGCTACCGCAGTCAACACAGCGCTGCTTGAGTTTTACTGGAGTCTGGGCGCAGATATTGCAGAGAAGCAGAAACATGCGGCGTGGGGCAGCGGGTTTCTCGCGCAGTTGAGCAAGGATTTGATGGCTGAATTTCCTGAGATGAAGGGGTTTTCCAAGCGCAATCTCGAGTGCATAAAGAAATGGCATCTCTTTTATAGTCAGGAGAATACAATTGCGAAGCAGCCTGCTTCGCAATTACAGCAGCATGAATTTTCACTGCTGCTACAAATACCGTGGTGGCATAATGTCGTTATTATCCAGAAGTGCGAAACGATTGAGCAGGCATTATTCTATGTCAGAAAAACGGTCGAGAACAACTGGTCGCGCAGCGTGCTGGTCCACCAGATCGAAAGCGATTTATATGACCGTGAAGGGAAGGCATATAATGGTCGGGAAAATTTAGACAGGTCATTAAGGTGGTTTTGCCGATAACTTTTGTAACCACAAAGAAAGGCAAACCATGAGAAAGTCATACCCAGCGGCGGTGAAAGCAAAGATCGCCCTGCTGGCTCTGAAGGAGGAAAT
>QKHZ01000014.1 GCA_003249795.1 bacterium
CGGCGCATTGTGAAGAAAATCACAAGTTACATGAGGTGCATACCCCATGTCGTTGTGAGTGCACCATCCATTTCCTCACAGCGAGAAATACCTGCTACAGGAGACTCACGGATGAGCCGCCCCCAGATCCTCATCGCCGACGATGACGGCCTGATCCGCCAGATGCTGCGCGAAATCCTTGATGAACAGCTTGAGGTGACGACCGATGTCGCCGCCACCGCCGCAGAAGCCGTCGAAAAAGCCGCCGCAACGTCGTATGATCTGGTGCTGCTGGACATCCACTTTCCTGACTGCAATGACTTGACCACGCTGCAACGGATCCGGACAGCTGCGCCAAACACAGACGTGATCATCGTCACCTCACAGGTCGATGACCTGCAAATCGTCCGCGAAGCGACCCGTCACGGAATTTTCGACTATATCCCCAAACCACTACGGCCGGAAGACATCGCCATCCGCGTCACCCGCGCACTTGAAATGCGGTGTTTAAAACACGCCTATGAACATGCAATCGCAGAACTCAGCGCCGGATGGGAATTTGATGATATCATCGGGCAGTCCGCGCAGATGCAATCGATCTTAAAGCAGGCGGGGCAAATCTCGTCAAACGACTTCCCCGTTCTGGTCATCGGCGAAACCGGAACAGGAAAAGAACTCATCGCCCGCGCGATCCACTATGCAAGCCCGCGCCGACACCTTCCGTTTGTCACCATCAACTGCGCCGCCATTGCACCGACACTGCTGGAGGCGGAGCTGTTCGGCCATGAAAAAGGCTCGTTTACCGGCGCAACCACCAAGCGCAGCGGCGTCTTTGCACGTGCAGGCAGCGGCAGCCTGTTTCTGGACGAAATCGGCGATATCAGACCCGAAGGGCAAGCCGCCCTGCTCCGCGTGCTTGAACAGAAGGAATACACACCAGTAGGCGGACAGACTCAAACCACAGACGCGCGCATTATCCTTGCCACCAATCAGGATCTCGATACGCTGGTGAGTGAAGGCAAGTTTCGCAAAGACCTCTTCTACCGGATCGACCGCCTGCGGATCAACCTTCCGCCCCTGCGGCAGCGCAAAGACGATATCCCGCTACTGGCGCGTTTCTTCCTCACACAAATCGAGTCGAAGATTGCCAAAGGCATAACTCAAATCCCGGACGCGATTATAACCGCACTGCAAAGCTATGACTGGCCAGGCAATGTCCGCGAACTGCGCAATGAAATCGAGCGCGCGTATATCCAGTCGACAGGACACTCCCTGCAGATTTCCACGCTGAGCCCGCAAGTGCTTGTGTCGGCCGCAGCAGATGAAAATGAAGACAGCAATATCGCAACCGAATCGATTGATGAACTGCAACGATTGCTGGATGCGCTACGCGCGGCTGACGGCAACGTCTCGGAAGCCGCCCGCATTCTGAATGTCCACCGCAACACAGTTCACCGCTGGATGAATAAATATCAACTCGGCGACAACACAACTGACGGTGAACAGGAAGGATAAACCACCGTGAAAACGCTGCTCAAGCGCATCGGACTGGCAGTCGGACTCCTCGGCATCGGTTTGCCGCTTTTCCTCAGTTACCAGATCAATCCACCATCCATGTCGTTGATGCTGTCAGCCATGATCGTTTTGGCATTCGGCATCTGGGTTATGCGCCACAGCCCGTGCGAAAAACTGCACCGCGCTTTTTTTGACCTGTGCGTATGCCTTACGGGGTATCTACTGATTGTCTACCTCCTGCATATGGCTATTTTCACCGGTGTCGAATCGATGGAGTGGGCGCTGCGAATCACACGCGTCGGCTTGATCCTCACTCCCGCCGCGTTTCTGCATTTTGCACTGATTCTAGTCCAGTGGCAGTCAAAAACGGCAAAGTCAATCGATGCTCTGGCTCTACTCGCCGCCATGCCGTTTCTGGTCCTGAACACGAACGGAATGTTCATCACAGCATACAGGAAACTGGAGTTCACCTATGTTCCGGGCGGCGACGTGCTCAAATACCAGATCTTTGCCGGCTACATTCTGCTGGTAATTATCGTCGCATTCGTTATCGTCCTTGTCAGGTCACTGCAACCGTCCCAAAAACCTCACCGCAGGTTGTATATCTTTTTCCTGACCGGATGCGCTCTCACATTTGGACAGGCAATGTTTGGATTCACTCCCGTATTTCTGAATGACTATTTTCCGCGCATTCTCGGTATCGGATGGACTTTTTTTCCATTACTCATGGGGTTTGCCATCCTGCGCTACGGGATGTTCAATATCAAGGTCATTATCCGGCGCACATTGCCCTATGCGCTGGGCTCAGCCTGTATCGGCCTGCTCTACGCGCTGTTTATTACACTGATCGACAAGGGACTGCAGGGCTTCATTCCTGACAGCCATTTCATGCAGTATACAGTGCTGTTTTTGCTGACAGGACTCTGTTTTCAGCCGATCATGGAAGGGCTGCAACAGATCCTCGACAAAGCGCTGTTTCGCACAGAAGCGAGAATGGAGCGGTTTCTAATCGATTCAGGAAAAGGGTTTGCCAAATGCGATACGCCGGAAGCACTTTTTTCATTAACGATTCACGGTATCGTAAGCCGTCTTCCTTTAGAAAACGCTGTGTTAATTGCCGGTACAGACAAACCGTCCTTTGCCTTCTCGCATCCTGACGGGCGGAATATCCAGATTCTGAAAACAATTTCACTGGACCAGTTCTCGTACGACGATTCTCTGCCGAAACCATTAGTTGACCACAGTGAACATGAACCGGTTTTAAAAAAGGCTTTTGAAAAACATGAAGTCGATGACGAAAGCGTTTTTCTGACCTTTCAGGGACAACGTATTCACGGCATCCTGATTCTGGGTGAGAAAAAATCGCACATAGACTATACCGAAAAAGAAAAAGCAGTCCTGCACGCTCTGGCACGGCAGATGGCGACCGCTCTTGCTCGGATTGAAGCGGCAATGCTTGCACATACCACACAGGAATTCACCGACTTCCTGTTACAGTCAATGGACACGGCTGTCGCGCATATCAGCCACAGCGGAAAAATCATCCGGGTCAACAATGCATTCCGGAAGTCATTCGGAACCGCCGCAACCCTCTCGGCACTTGGCAATGAATTTATCTCGCTCTACACAGACACCAGCCCCCAAATCCATGAGCTGACGTATCGAGAGAGAACCTATGTTGCAGACATGCAGCAGATGCAACCAGAAACCGGCAGCGATGAATTCCTTCTGCTACTGACCGACATCACAGAGCTCAATCAACTACGAGAGCGTGAGCAACGCAACGCGACGCTGACGGAAATCGGTACCGCAGTCTCTGCTATCAACCACGAAATCCAGAACATTCTCTCTCCGATCCGATACTTTATGGATAAAGCCGTCCGCGGAACTCCTGCCGATACCGATACAAACGCAGCGCTGACCGCGGTCCGCCAGCGTTTTCAGGCGATGGAATCCCTCACGCAGGAACTACGAGAATATTACAAGGCAAGTGAGTTGCACCTGATGCAGATTCCGGTAGAAACGCTGGTCACAAGCGCGCTGGACGATTTGATCATCATCAGAAATGGTGACTGGACGCCGCCTGTACTGGGAAACCTTCACGGGACAATCCACGCCGACCCGCAACGCATCAAACGGGTGCTGGTCAATCTTCTGAAAAACGCATGGGAAGCGATGGAAGAGAATCGGGTAAAAAGCTGGGAAGTCTTCTGCAGAACCGCAGCCGACAAGTCACTTGAAATCATGATCCGCGATAGCGGCAAAGGAATTCAGGAATCGTTACAAAGTAGGATCTTCGAGCCGTTTTTCACGCAGAAGCACGAAAAAGGAACCGGCTTGGGGCTGGCGATCTGCCGCCGGATCATTGAAGCGCATGGCGGTTCAATCAGCCTGAAAAGTCAGGAAGGTGTCGGAACGGAAGTGATCCTGACCTTTCCCGCCCATGCGGTCATAAGCAGCAATCACGCGGAACAATCAGAATAAAATCTCCCGTTTTGCGCACAACGGTGAAATACAGAGAGGCCGTTTTCAATTTATCTCAAGCGGCTGGCGAGTGACACAGAAAAGGTGTATTCCCCTCCACTCCAGTTGATGAAGATAACCTGAGCGCGAGGATTGCACTTTATTAAGCGACATACGGATGGGATCACCATTCGCTTTGATCTGCTGCACTAGCGGTACAATTTCATTTTCCCTGATATAATAATTACTCTCCCCCAATATTTTATTTGCCTGAATGATCTGCCGCATCGTCTGCATTACCGCAGAAAGTGTAACAGGAACCTGTTCTCCTGCACCACCAGACCGCACCACAGTTGCACTACATCCGCCATCATGTTGCACATCCTCATTAGCGACTCTGGTTGCCGGCTTCATGCTTCTCCCCAATCGGTAAAGAAATACACAGGCTCCAGTTGTAACACCCCGCCAATATTCATGTTATGTATTGCCATTTTATCTGGTGTTATATTTTTCACTGCAAATGGCAGGCCTGAATCGCTGGCACAGAATTTGTCTATGAAAAGAAAGCAGTCAGATACGGTAAGGATGCTTATCTGCTTAACAGGGAAAGCGGATAAGTTCTGTTATCAACAGCAACACAAACAGAATGAAAAGGGGCAATCAATGACAGCAACAGGAACTCCGGAAGTTTTAGCCCGTACGCAAAAGTGTCTTCAGGAGCGCAAAGCTTTTCTCTCCGAGCTCTGCTCTCTTCTCGGCCAGACAGAACAGGCCGTAGAGAAGTCAAAACACCATAACCAGCGTCTTGACGATATCCGCCGCGCCTGTGATCAGATCGAAACGCTTGACACCGGATTCAGCGGCCTCAAGAATATCGACGCAATTTGCGACATTGCCTGGTCGCTTTTTCATCCGGCTCTTTCTGCAGAAAACGCACACTTCCGCCAGATTGCACGAACCGATACCCGCTGCAGCCTGAAGCTCGACCGCTCCTTCCTCTACTTTTTGCTGGAACTTCTTCATACATTCAAGGATATTGTCGCGTGGGGCGGATCAATCTGTTTTCTAACTCTCGTGCACAAGCAACAGGTTTTTATTGAACTGAAAGCAGAGTCGACTGAAAAACTGTCTTCCGCACAACGGCATCAGCTTGATCTTCTGGGTAAGAAACTGGCCAAATTGCTAACGGCCTCAAAAGTGACCTGCAAGCAGTTTTCCCTCACCAGCGTGCACAATGAGATGAATCACCTGCATTCGCTGCGCATGCTTCTGGGAAAATAAAGATCCAACTCCGACAGATATAAAAACAAACGGCCGGCCTGAAACGACAGGCCGTTTGTGCGTTAATTGATCAACGAATAACACAACCGGAGTTCATCTGCCGACAGTTTCATCCGCTCATCCGTCGTCTGGTTGTGTAATTCAAGTGCCTGACGTGCCAACTCTTTCGCCTGATCAGCAGCGCCGAGTTGTTTTTGAGTCAGCGCAAGTTCCAGCCGGTACAACGGTTTGTTCGGACTTCGGTCGACAGCCTTTTGAAACGACTCCACCGCACGCTTCAGCCCTGCGGGACTGTGATCCGCCTGCAGGAGAACCCTCGCCAACACAGCATAGCCGTCGGCATACCAGGGTTGAAGCTGCACATTCTTGCTCCAGTCATCCAGCCACTGCTCTGTAATCTTCATTCGTTCTCTGGGATTCACCCAGTTGCCGCCAAGGGTTGCCAAATACGCCGTATGCGTCTGTGCCCGAAGCCTCCAAAGAGAACTATCCTCCGGCCGCAGCGCAAGCGCACTATCAACCGAGCGCAATACAGCTTCATACCGTTCTTCTGTAAACGGTTTTTCATCAAGGGCAAGCTGCACGTTGTTTTCTGCAATATGCACCGAAATCGCAGCGTTCATCCGCGCAGACCCGAGATAAAAAACAGCAACCAGCGATGCCGCAACACCGGCCGCGCCAAGTATACGGCTTTGACTCAACTTCCACGGCAGATTCCGGCTTACCCCGAGCGCTAAAACAATCCAGAACAAACCGTACAGCGTCGCGTTTGAATAATCAAAATCAAAAAGGCTGTGCAGTAAAAACGCGATCGCACCGACAGCAAGAAGCTGGCACAGGTTGTTCAACCGTTCGGCAGTCTCCGTATAGCGCCACACAAGAATAAATCCGCCCAACCACGCCACCGGCAAAA
>QKHZ01000274.1 GCA_003249795.1 bacterium
AGTCCGGTTGTTTTGGAGATTTCCGCCAGCGTCAGGCCGCGGTCACTGGCAGCAGGGCCGGTCAACAGCTCCAGAATGGAAAACGCTTTTTTAACCGATTTGACTGAACTGTATCCCATCGCCGGTTTCTCCCCTATTTGCGCATTTACTGAATTTTCCGGTTCCGTTTTCTATCGGAAGCAGGCTTTAAGCGATGTTGCCGCGAAAATTTCTTAAATTTATTATTGCTGAATTTATAATAACTACTTTAACACATTCCGCAAGTTATGCAAATCCGTTTTTGCTAGATTTCAACTTATAACATATTATCGTTAATCATTTTATTCGACAATGATCCTTCATGGGCTATAGTCCAGTCAGATTCGTATTCTTCAGCATTAACTACTAACTGTTTATTTAAAAAAGGAAAATCACCATGGCATCACAAGCATTCAGCGTCGACGAATCAGTCATGAAGGACAGCTACTTCGGCTATTGGACAAAAGAGGAACAAGACCGCATCGACCGCGAGATCGAACAGAACCGTAAAGCCGATGGCTGTTTTCAAATCGAGGGACTCAAAGCCGGCACCACCGTCACCGCAGAACAGACCAGCCACGACTTTATCTTCGGAGCCCACATCTTCAACTTCGACCAACTCGGAACCGACGAGCGTAATGCCCGCTACAAAGAACTGTTCGGTGATTTGTTCAACTCCGCTACCATCGCCTTTTACTGGAAGAAGTTCGAACTCGAAGAAGGCAAGCCACGCTTTGCCGGAGAGTTCCGCGACACCGCCGCATACTGGAACTCGGTCGAAGACCCGTTTGCCGAACCGCACTGGCGGCGTCCTGCCACCGATCCTGTCGTTGAGTTCTGCGAGTCCAAAGGCATCCGCCTGCACGGCCACACATTAACATGGGGCAATGAAACATGGCACGTCCCTGAATGGTTCATGAAAAAACTTCCTCCGCAATTTGCAAAACTGATTCCGGATCAATTTCCCGCGCAAGGTAATCCTACGCGCACCTGTTTTGTAAACCTGACGCCCGCACAGATCGAAGAACTGCTACCGGAATTTACGTATGAATACAACCGCAAGATGGTTGACCGGATCATCGAAATCGCCCTGCATTATAAAGGCCGCCTCCACAGCTGGGACGTGGTCAACGAAAGCGCAACCGATGTCGAGAACGGCCGAATGCTTCGTGATGACGGCATCTGCAAAAGCGGTTACGGACTCATGCCCGGAGACTACACGTATCGCTCGTTCAAAGCGGCGGATGCGTACTTTCCCAAAGGCGTCAAGCTCAACATCAACGATTACAATCTCCGCCAGTGCTACGTCGACCAGACGACCGACCTGCTTGAACGGGGCTGCAAGATCGATATCATGGGCGCGCAGATGCACCTCTTCAACCCGCAACAGTGCCTTGATATCGCAGACGGTGTCAGTGACAGCCAGTCACCTGAAAACGTACGAGAAACCATGCAGCGCATCTCCAAGCCGGGGCTGCCGCTCCACCTGAGTGAGATCACTATCACCGCCCCAGGAGATGACGAGCGTGGCCGGATGATTCAGGCCGTTATCGCCCGCAACCTCTACCGCCTCTGGTTCAGCCTCAAACCCATGATGGGCATCACCTGGTGGAACATCGTTGACGGCTGCGGCGCACCGGGAGAACCGTCCGTGTCAGGACTTTTCGACCGCGACATGCAGCCAAAGCCCTCGTATTTTGCCTTGAACCAATTGATCAATGAAGAATGGAAAACGAATCTGACACTCAAATCTGATAAAGACGGAGCCGTCTCCTTCCGCGGATTCAAAGGAAATTACCGCTTAAGCTGGACAGACGAATCCGGAACAAAGCAATCACAAGAAGTCCATCTGGCATAAGCCGCCAAATCATTTTTTAACTTGATATCAGAGCTTATTGTAACAAACCGCCTGACCGCATCGGAACTTGATGATTCAGTAACGGTCAGGCGGCATTTCATTGCAGAATTTCACATCAGATTCAATTTCACTTGCTTCTTGTTGGCATTATACAGACAAATAGACAAGCAGCTTCCTGTGCGAAACTGCTTTTTTGTTACCCCATGAGAAGCCGCTTGTGCATGTGAATCCACTTGTATTCCCGACAGCTCTTTTGGCTCTGGTGCTTCTAGCACTCGGGCAATATGCCATGCGAAAAATGCGGACTCGCAGACAGCAAATCGGATTCGGACTTTTTGGCGGGCTGGTGAGTATTCCCGGTTGGGTAATGGCGGGGTATTATACACATTGGCTCGGTGAGCCGATTTGGTATTACCGTCTTCGTACAATTGCCTATACGGAACTCTCGGCGGCTGGATTAGGGCTTCTTGCAGGATGCTTTCTGCCATTTCTACAGGGCAAACTTCTATTCTTGCGGTCAATCCTTATTGCAGGTGCTCTATTCGGAGTACTGGTTCCCTACCTGAAGCCGGTGATTGTCCCTGTTCGCAGCGATGAGTTCATCGATCTGTGGCAGGATGACGTTTGTATGCAGAGTACATCCTCGTCTTGCGGGGCTGCAAGCGCCGCAACGATCTGCAGATTATTTAGAGTACCTGCAACAGAAGAGGAACTGGCGCGAGAGTGTTACACGTATTCCGGCGGAACGGAAAACTGGTATCTGACACGGGCACTCCGCAAACGAGGACTCTTTGTGCGCTATCGGGTTGAAACTGAATTTCCGAAGGATTTACAGCTACCTGCCATTGCAGGTGTGGAATATGAACAAAGCGGCCATTTCATCACGATTCTTAACAAACAAGCAGAATTATATTGTATTGGCGACCCATTGATTGGCCGTCAAGAGATTCATTTAGACGAATTGCACAAACAGTATCGATTCACCGGTTTCTTCATGGAAATCAGCAAAATTGCATCATCTGAAACGACACCTGATTAATTAAGAACATCCTCTAATCTCATAAACATAGCCGAATCTTATTTTAACCTGAATTGTCCATTCAGTATTCAGGGCTTGAAAATTATCCTAACATATTATGGCAAAAGGCATTTCGCTTGACTTTGCGCAATCAGTCCCATAGGATCGGTATCTTTATGATTTTCAGGCCGGGTGGGTCTGAAGCTGTATCCGTCAACGTGGAGTAAATTGAAATGGCAAAGAACGTCGCAATTGTGGGAGTGACCGGCGCGGTCGGACAGGAAATGTTGAACTGTCTGGAAAAACGCAACTTTCCGGTCGGAGAACTTCGGGTCATGGCCTCCAGCCGCTCGGCAGGCAAAACCGTCACCTTTAAAGGCAAAGAACTCACAATCATCGAAGCCACAACATCCGCGTTCGAGGGAATCGATATCGCACTGATGGCCGTCGAGTCCGACCAGTCAAAAGAGTTCTCACCGGCTGCCGCAAAAGCAGGTGCCGTTGTCGTCGACAACTCGTCTGCCTACCGCATGGACCCCGAGTGCCCGTTGGTCGTACCGGAAGTCAACCCAGAAGCGATCAAGAACCGCCCAAAGGGAATCATCGCCAACCCCAACTGCTCGACCATTATCATGAACGTTCCGGTCTGGCCGTTGCACAAGGTCAACCCGGTCAAGCGCATCGTCGTCAGCACCTATCAGGCCGCAAGCGGTGCGGGAAAACCGGCGATGGATGAACTCGCTGAAACTACGCGCGCATGGGTCGAGGGCAAGCCGATCGAACCGAAGGTCTTTCCGTATCAACTCGCGATGAACCTGTTCTCGCACAACTCGCCGATCGGGGACAACGGTTACAATCAGGAAGAGATGAAGATGATCAACGAAACGCGCAAGATCTTCTGCGCACCGGAAATTCAGGTCACCGCCACCTGCGTCCGTGTGCCGGTCATGCGCGCGCACTGCGAATCGGTCAACCTGCAGTTCTCCAAACCGATCAGCGAAGACGAAGTGCGTGCAATCCTCTCGAAAGCTCCGGGCGTGAAGATGATCGACGACCGCAAAACCAACCGCTCACCGCAACCGAAAGATGCTACTGACAATGATGAAGTCTTTGTCGGCCGTATCCGCAAAGACCTGTCACAACCCGACGGCTGCGGGATCGAAATGTTCATCTCAGGCGACCAGATCCTGAAGGGTGCCGCGCTCAACGCTGTGCAGATCGCAGAGCTTCTTTAAGCCGGAGCGATCCTGAGCAGGACTGAAGTTTTTCAACAACATCACAAGCGCCTGTCCGAAGACTCGAGGCAGGCGCTTGTTTATTGGCGCAAAATGATTACAATCATTTACAGTTATCGTCATCGGAATTCTATCAGGATCATGAAATGAATAAACGCGCGGTAGTACTTCTCTCAGGCGGTCTGGACTCGGCAACAACGCTGGCGATTGCCAAATCCGAAGGGTTTGACTGTTATTGCATGGCCTTCCGTTACGGACAGCGCCATGCGGTTGAACTGCAATCGGCATTGACAGTCTCAAAAGCATTAGGCGCGGAAGAATTCCGCATTGTCGATATCGATCTGGCCGCATTCGGCGGTTCGGCGCTTGTTGGTGACGGCGATGTACCCAAAGACCGCGAAGGCAAAGAGATGTCGAGCGGAATTCCTGTGACCTACGTTCCCGCAAGAAACACGATCTTTTTATCATTTGCTCTGGGATGGGCAGAGGTGATGGGCGCATTCGACCTGTTTATCGGCGTTAATGCAGTCGACTACTCCGGCTACCCCGACTGCCGTCCTGAATTTGTCGCCGCCTACCAGACACTGGCCAACCTTGCGACAAAAGCGGGTGTCGAAGGCAAGCGCTTCACCATCCACACGCCGCTGATTGAACTCACCAAAGCCGAAATCATTACCAAAGGAACAGGCCTCGGCGTTGACTACGGCCTGACATACTCATGTTACGACCCTGACAAATATGATCTGGCGTGCGGACATTGCGACAGCTGCCTGCTGCGGAAAAAAGGATTTGCTGAAGCCGGAATTGCTGACCCGACCCGCTACGGCACCGGCGCCTGAGTCTTTCACATTTCCATTTCAATATTCATCCGAATTCATCTGATGGATTATCCGCATGACAACGCATATCGGCAGAAGTCGGTTGCATGCCATAATCCCGCAATTCTCGGCATCCAACCCGTGACTTTTTCTAAAAAAACAAAATAATTAACCCCATCGGGCAAGTCTGAACGTTTATAAGTCAGAAACACGTATTCACGCGACAGCATCGTTTACCGGCTTAAGGTCTGGGCATATAGGGCAGGGAGAATCAAATGTTGAATAACGCACAAACAAATATCTTCGCAAAAATCGGATGGCTGATCTTACTCTGCCTCTTCCTGTCCGCAGCCACACCCTTATCTGCTGATGAGGAAATAGCTTCAGACAAAACCGCCAAAACCGAAGATCAAACGCCCGCCATTGTCGTAACCGCCGACAACGCCGTTTCATTGCGCGCCAAAGCAAACAAACTGCATACCGAGGGGAATAATAACGAAGCATATGATATCTTCAAGGCCCTCTGCCTGAGTCCTGAAAATCAACCGGCTGCAGAAGTGGCCAAGGATCTCAACACTGCAGTATGGTGTTTACAACACCTCAACCGTCATAACGAAACCGATTCGCTGATTGAAAAAACGGTTTCTGTCCATGCAGGCAATTGGCGGCTTTTATATAAAGCGGCTTGGATTTATACCGAAGAACTTACCCACTACGGGTTCATGATCGCTGGGAATTTTGAACGCGGTAACCATCGTGGCGGCGGGCGACAGATGTATTCCTTTGAACGCGATCGAGTACGCGCACTACAACTGCTTGATCAGGCGAGTAAATCAACCTTTCTTTCAACCGAACGTGGTGAGTTGTCAATGATTCTCTATGAATTCGCCAGAATCGTTCAACAAGGCCGTAATAGAAAAGGCGCATGGGGCCTCCAACTCCTGACCGACCTGTCAAAACTGCCGGACTATGAAGAAACCCGTTATTACGGTGGACAGAACAATCAGCAAGGCTGCCCTGTTGACGCCGACGGCAATCCTGTCTTTTATAAACTGCCAGACTCATGGCAAAGCGCGGCAAACGACGGCGAACGCTGGCGGTGGCTGCTGTGGCAATCCAAAGAACTCGACCCACTCCGCACGAATATGGTCATGCAAAGTTTCGCGGAGTTCTGGTACCATCAACTCGGCGTGCAGACGATGGCGTGCAGACGATGGCCGATTACGCATCGGTGTTGTGGGATCTCTCCCGTAAAGCCGACAACGCATCTGCAAACGGCGACACTGAAAACGCAGACAGCAATGAGCACGACACCAGCGGTATCTATGCTGTCCATACATTGAGCGACAGCGAGACAATCGCCCGCACCGCGATCGGCATCCGCCGCATCAAACTTCCCGACGAATACAATTTCATCCGCATTTATATGGAACTCGCAGAAAAAGACGCCTACTACGCTGATGACCTTGCCCGTATTTTTGAAAACCGGCGACAATATGACAAAGCGCTTGCATGGTGGAAACAGTACGAACCGAAAGACCCGCAGACAGCGCGTAATCAGATCAGCCAGATCACAAAAAACTGGGGCAAGTTTGACCGCACGCCCACACAGCCTGCAGGAGAAGGAGCAACCATTAACTACACGTTCCGCAATGGAACCGAAGCCACATTCACCGCCCGGCGCATCGACACCGAACTGCTTTTGAACGAAATTAAAGAGTATCTCTCAAGCGACCCGAAAGACCTTGACTGGCAACTGATGCAGCCGCAGAACATCGGCTGGCGGATTGTCGAGAAACATCAAAACCGGTTTTTAAAAGAAACTGTCGCCGAATGGTCGGTGCCGCTTAAACCCAGTCCGAATCATTGGGACAAGCGCATCACGATCAAGACGCCACTGCAAAACGCGGGCGCATACTATCTTGTCGGGAAAATGAAAGACGGCAACGAGGCGCGTGCAATCCTCTGGGTGCAGGACACCGCCATTATCCAGAAACCGCTCGATAATCAGGCGTGGTATTACGTCGCTGACGCTATTACCGGCAAACCCCTGCCAAACCTGAACGCCGACTTTTTCGGCTTCCGGCAGGAATGGGTGCGACAAGATAAAAACAAATCGCGCCATCATGTCTATACGCATTCGCTTTCCGCGCAAACAGACAATACGGGACAGATCTTTATCGATCCTGACAGGATGCGGAAAGACACCAAAAATTACAACTGGATCATTACCATTAAAGACAACAGCGGGCGGTTTGCGTTCTTAGGATTTAACAATGTCTGGACCAGCCATTGGAGCGAGAGCGAGTATAATCAAATCAAACAATATCTCATGACTGACCGTCCGGTCTACCGCCCCGCGCAGGAAGTGAAGTGGAAAATCTGGTCATCGACAACGAAGTATGACCAACCCGACACCGTCCCCTTCGCCGGCGCGACATTCAAGATTGAAATCAAGAATCCGAAAGGCGATACCGTTTCAAAAGCCGAATGCACCGCAGACAGCTTCGGGGGCATCAGCGGAGCATTCACTCTTGAAAACGAAGCGACTCTCGGCGTATATTCAGTTCTGATTACACGCCCGAATACAAATGATCATTTCTCTCATGCCGGAACCTTCCGAGTTGAAGAATATAAAAAGCCGGAGTTTGAAGTCACCGTCGACGCACCGACAGAGCCAATCATGCTGGGCGAGTCGTTCAAGGCCAAGGTCACGGCAAAGTATTACATGGGCCTTCCCGTCCGCAAGGGCAAGATCACATACAAAGTCCTGCGCACGCCGCACGACACACGCTGGTTTCCGGTACGTCCGTGGGACTGGTTTTACGGCTCGGGGTACTGGTGGTTTGCCTACGACTATCCGTGGTATCCGGGTTGGATGCAGTGGGGATGCCGCGCGCCAATCTGGTCGTGGTGGCAACCTGAAACCCCGCAGCCGGAAGTCATCGCCTCAGGCGACGCGGAACTCACTGAAGACGGAACCTTTGAAATTCCGGTCGAAACAAAACTCGCAAAACTCGTTCACGGCGATCAGGATCATCGTTACGAAATTTCTGCGGAAGTCACCGACGAGTCGCGCCGTGTAATTACAGGAAGTGGCGCAGTCATCGTCGCGCGCGCGCCGTTTAAGGTTTACGCTTCGGTCGACTGCGGCTTTTACAGAACAGGCGACACGATCAACGCAAACTTCAACGCCCGCACCGCCGCCGGAAAAGGCGTGCAAGGTAGCGGCAAAGTCACCCTCTACAAAATCTCTTATTCAAAAGAAAACAAGCCGGTCGAAACCGCCGTGCAGAACTGGGACTTCAACACAGACGAAAACGGACAGGCTGAACTGAAAGCGCAAGCAAGCCAGAAAGGTCAGTACCGTTTATCATGCGTTGTCACGGACAAGTCAGGACACGCGATTGAAGGCGGCTACATGTTTGTCGTCCGCGGCGACGGGTATGACGGCCGCGACTTCCGCTTCAGCCAACTCGAACTGGTTCCGGACAAAGCCGAGTATGCTCCAGGCGATACCGTCAAGCTGATGATCAATACCGACCGCATCGGCACAACGGTGCTGCTCTTTATCCGCCCGTCAAACGGCAACTATCTGCCGCCGAAAGTGATTCATCTTGCAGGCAAAAGCGTTACCGAAGAGATCGCCGTTGCGACCAAAGACATGCCGAACTTTTTTGTCGAAGCCGTGACTGTATATGACGCTGATGTTTATCAGACAGTACGCGAAATCATCGTGCCGCCAGCCAGCCGCGTACTGAACGTCGAAATGCAGCCGGACAAAACGGCATACCTGCCCGGAAGCGATGCGAATGTCAAAGTCAAGCTGACGGATGAAAACGGCAAACCGTTTGTCGGCTCGACCGTGCTGACTGTGTATGACAAAGCGGTGGAATATATCTCCGGCGGCAGCAACGTCAGTGATATCCGCGAGTTTTTCTGGAAATGGCGCCGCAGTCATTACCCGGCGATCATCCATAACCTTCAGATGATCGGCGACGTCCTGCTTTTCCGCGACATGAATCTCAACATGCAGACTCTTGGTATCTTTGGAGACTCTCTAGCTGACTATGGTGATGATGACGACGACTACGAAGAATTCAACGATGCTGATTTTGATACTGTTCTTGGTGGCAGCGCAGCAAGTATCGGAAGAATGCGCAAAAAAACAAAACTTGGTTTTAGCTCCGGCTACAGCAGAGACATATCAATGTCAGCCCAGCTTTGTGAGGAAGTCGCCGGTGCGCCGATGCCATGCAAAGCGCTTAGTGACTCAATGGAAAAAGAAGAAGCAGGAGAAATGTCGGATATAAGTGGCGCCGATCCTTCTGCAGCGGCTGAGCCAACCGTCCGCACCAACTTCGCCGACACCGCATTCTGGGCCGAGTCGATTACAACCGACGCAAATGGTGAAGCGTCGATGTCGTTCAAGATGCCGGAAAACCTGAGCGGCTGGAAGTTCCGCCTCTGGGCAATGGGAGCAGGCGCGCGGGTCGGTGAATCCTCCGCTGAGGCCGTAACCCGCAAGAATGTCATGATCCGACTGCAGGCGCCGCGCTTCTTTGTCCAGAAAGATGAAGTAGTCCTCTCCGCTGTAATCCACAACGAACTGGAAGAGGAAAAGGATTTCGACGCTGTGCTTGAAATTCCGGGTGAAGTCCTCGCCCTTGTCGACGGTGAAACCTCCAGCAAAAAAATCCGCATCCCCTCGCACGGACAGAAGCGTGTCGATTGGCGCGTTCAGGTTCTTGACGAAGGTGATGCGATCGTGCGGATGAAAGCGCTCTCGGACGTCGAGAGTGACGCGATGGAGATGACCTTCCCCTCGTTCATCCATGGCATGATGAAACAGATCCCCACCAGCGGCGTCATCCCTTCAACAAAAGTCGACCCCAACGGCAAAGGTGCTGTGATGTTTACTTTTGATGTGCCGCAAGAGCGCCGTCCGCAGCAGTCGCGTCTTGAGGTGCGTTACTCGCCGACTCTGGCGATGGCGATGATTGATGCCGTTCCCTATCTGGCTGAATACCCGTATGGTTGTACAGAACAGACGCTGAACAAGTTTGTCCCGACCGTTTTGACCCAACGTGTTCTTCTGAACATGGGTGTCAAACTCGCCGACATCCGCGACAAGCTGACAAACCTGAACGCGCAGGAGATCGGCGACCCCGAAAAACGCGCCGCGCAATGGAAAAAGAACCGCAGGCACACCCGCGACTCGTTCGGAAATCTCATCCCGTTCAATCCGGTGTATGACGAGGAAGTCGTCACTGATATGGTCCGCGTTGGCGTCAAGCGCCTGACCGATATGCAGGTCTCTGACGGCGGGTGGGGATGGTTCAGCGGATGGGGCGAGTCTAGTTATCCTCACACCACCGCCGTTGTCGTCCGCGGTTTGCGTGTGGCGAAAACAAATGGCGCGGAAGTGGATGAAACTGTCATTCAACGCGGCGTGAAGTGGCTGCATGAATATCAACTTGAGCAGATCCGCGAAATCCGCTTATACAAAAAGACAGAAGGAAAAAATGGAAAAGCAGAAGCCGACAACCTCGACGCGCTTGTCTATCTGATCCTGGCAAGTGAACGGATTGATGAGCGTGAAATGCGCGGCTATCTTTATCGTGACCGCAGCAATCTGTCTGTCTACGCCAAGTGCGCTTTCGCTCTCGGCTGCCACACCGCACGCGACACAGAAAAGCGCGACATGCTAATCCGCAACATTGAACAGTATCTTGTTAACGACGATGAAAACCAGACCGCCTATCTCAATCTCGGCAGCGAGAATTTCTGGTGGTGTTGGTACGGCTCGGAGTACGAAGCGCATGCCTACTACCTCAAACTTCTTGCAGCAGTTAAACCGGACAGCCCCGTCGCACCGCGCCTCGTGAAATACCTTCTTAACAACCGCAAGCACGCGACATATTGGAACTCAACCCGCGACACCGCGCTCGTCCTCGAAGCCTTTGCCGACTATATCAAGGCCACCGGTGAAGACAATCCGGAAATGATGGTACAGGTCGTGTGGGACGGAAAGCTGCAAAAAGAAGTCCCAATCAATAAAGAAAATCTCTTCACCTTTGACAATAGTTTCGTCCTTGAAGGCGAAGCCGTCACGACCGGAAAACACACGCTTGAGCTCCGCCGCAAAGGTGACGGACCGCTGTACGCCAACGCGTATCTTGATTACTTCACACTTGAGGATGATATCAAAAAGGCTGGCCTTGAAATTAAAGTTGACCGCACCGTCTACCGGTTAAAACGAATCGAGGAAAAGATAATGGCACAGGGCTCGCGAGGCCAAGCCGTCTCTGAAACAGTCGAGAAATATGAACGCGAACCACTCGGAAATCTTAACACTCTCACCAGCGGCGAATTGATCGAAGTCGAACTCACC
>QKHZ01000213.1 GCA_003249795.1 bacterium
GTCAAAGTAAATCAGAGGACATTTCATCTTGCTCTAGCGCGCAACTCGTGTCATACTTTCTTCCCATGGGACTGATTGACCTACCGCGCACGGTTTCAGGGCTGAACCGGTTGCGTGAAATTGCCATGACTCTCGCCCGCCACGGCTTTACGCATGTTCTGTCTGACATACGGCTGCTTGATCATGTACCGGGCTTGTCATACCTGAACACGATTAAATCCGGCGACTCGTCGCGTCGCAGTGTTCCTGAGCGCCTCGCGCTAGTCATGCAGGATCTTGGCGCAACATTCATCAAGTTCGGACAGCTGATTGCGACCCGCCCCGATTTTGTTCCGGCCGACTATCTGACAGCATTCCAAAAATTGCAGGATCGCGTCGAACCTGTTGCAACCGAAGCGATCACCGCCGTTATCGAAAAGCGACTGAAGAAACCATTGGCTGAAATTTTCACCACGTTTGATCAAACACCTCTGGCCAGCGGCTCGATCGGGCAGGTGCATGCAGCAACACTGATTGACGGCACGCCAGTCGTGATCAAGGTCAAGCGCCCAGACACAGACGACCGCGTCCACGAAGACCTCGACCTGCTGCAACTTCTTGCAGAACTCCTTGAAAAACATGTCCCCGAAACGCGCGTTTTCCGCCCTGTCATGCTGGTCGAAGAGTTTTCCAAAACCATGAAAAATGAGTTGGACTTTGTCTGTGAAGCGGCGCATACCTCCAAGTTTGCCGCACAATTTGCAGACGATCCGGGACTGGCGGTCGCGAATGTCTATTGGGACTACGTCACCGCCGACACGCTGGTCATGCAAAAGATGAGCGGATCTGCTCTAAGCGATCTGGCACTGATCCGTCGGCAGGGGCATGACCTTCCGGCTATTGCCAAAACACTGGCCCGCTGTTTCCTGCGCCAGTTTTTCATCACCGGGCATTTTCATGCCGACCCGCACGAGGGTAATCTGTTGCTGTTGGATGACGGCAGAATTGCACTGCTCGATTACGGGCAGATGGGACATCTTTCGTCGGGACTACGGCAGAACATGTCGATGTGCCTGTTTGCGTTAATCGAGGGCGATGTCGATCTGATCGTCGATATCTGCAGCGAAATCGGAATGTTCACCGAAGACACCCACTTGCGTGAATTTAAATCAGAACTTGCCGCGATGCTGACACGATATTACGGCGTTCCTGCCGCGCGTGTGCAACTTGGTCAGGCGTTTTACGAAGCCACAAGCCTCGCCCGCCGCCACGGAATACTTCTGCCGCGTGACTTTGTGCTTTTAATTAAAAGCCTGTCGATGATCTTCGGCGTGATCCAGAAACTCGACCCGAACTTCTCGGCTGAAACCGCGCTGCGCCCGTTTTGCGGAAAACTGGCCGGACACCTGCTTGCGCCCAAGCCCATGTCCCGCCGGTTCGGATTTTATCTGTACCGTGTATTTTCGATGCTGCGGCGCGCACCTGACGACCTGCGCGATCTACTTGAAAAAGCAAAGAGCGGACAGACCCGCATCATCTTCCACCACGAAGGGCTTGATGACGTGGCGATGCAGTTTGAACGAGCCAGTAACCGTCTCACCGTCGGCCTTGTAATTGCGGCGATGATGATTGGAAGTTCCATTCTTCTTGCCGCCGGCCCCGAAGCATTCGGCGATCTGGCGCTGCAGATTCCGAAAATCGGAAATATCCCGCTCTCGATTGCCATTGCCGCGACCGGATTTATCGGCGCATCGTGCATCGGCATCTGGCTGGCATGGGGCATTTTCCGCAGCCACCGGCTGTAATCTTTTTTCAAACACTTCAGGCAATTCTCAGCGCAGATCCTCAGCGACCAGGCTCTTCCCGCGCAGCACCGGTACGACTGGATATGTATTCCACTGCAGACACACGTGCGCGTCTTCTGAGCGGTAATTCAGATTTGCCGGATCCATGAACTTCTGCCCTTCCGGATGTGACAGGATTTCTTTTTTCATCGCATCAAAATCAGGTGACTTGCCCAGCAGCAGCTCTTCCAGCGCCTGCGCACCACACTCGTCTTCCGGACTGGCTTTGACTGCTGCCGTCCCCAGAGCAACCAGCGAGACGACCGTCTCTTTCCCTTCTTGTTTTCGCTTTTCGCTGACACTTCGGATAAATTCCGCCACGGCTTCAATGTTGACAAATGAAGCGGCCAGCACCATCTCGGCAACGCCTGCAGCCGCGCACAGCCCCTTCGACCCGGCAGTTGTCGCCAGAATCACGGTTTTGCCCCGCACGTCCGCCTGCTGCGCTTCCCACGGGGAGTTGCCCAAATCAAACCCCTCAGGCGGCAATCCCTCCACTTCTCCGGCAAGAATCCATTCCGGATGCGCATCTTTGAGCTGGCGTGCCGCACCAATCGAACCGGCAGGCACCACCTCGCGCGCGCCTCTATCGAGCAACACCGCAAGATGACTGGTTGCACGAAATACATCGAACACAACCGCAATCCCCCGCGCCTGTTCTGCACCGGTCAGTAATGAAAACCGTTGTATCTGCATGATCCGTGTTTTCTCCATCATACCCGTTCTGTTTTCCGCTCAATTTACGTCGCAAACGGTCAATTTTAACCAGAAACCCGCCGGATGCAACCACAAGGACATCCGCAATTACGTACATAGCGGACAAAGCACCACTTTACCCCAGGCAAAGAGACCGCGCAAGTCATTGACAATCCTGCAGATTCGCGTATCCTTATCTGTTTGCAAAACCCGCCACGGGAAAGGAACCGCATGTTTGGCATTGGCCGCAGGATCAAACAATCACAGGTCGCAGAAAACCGGCGCGTGCGTCAGTTTATCCTATTCCTGCTTGACATGCTCCTGATCAGCGCTGCCTATTACCTCAGCTTTCGGCTGACGCTTGGCGTGCGTAAATCCACAATCGCAGAAATTGAGTTTTACGAACACGTTTTTCTGCAAACACTGCCGTGGTTACTGGGCTTGCGGTTTGTCTGCGGGTTACTGATCCGCCAGTACACATGGGCATTCCGGTTTGCAAGCCTGTCTGAAGCAGTCTCTGTCGGAAAATCCACTGCCGCGGGAACAGTTTTATTTTTTCTGTTCTGTCACATCGGCAAGATCGTCGATGTCGCACCGCCGAAGTCGGTTTACATTATTGAATTCCTTCTCTCACTCACTTGCTTCGGCCTCGTCCGCTTTCTGCCGAAATATGTCCACCAGTACATGCGCACCAAAAGCCGGATCGCTGATGCGGCTCCTGGCGAATATCTGCGTACGATGATTTACGGGGCAGGCAGCTCAGGTGAAATGATCCTGCGTGACATTCTTCGCAGCCGGATTTATCCATACGACGTAATCGGCTTTATCGATGACGATCCGGCAAAGTGGCGCACTTCGATCCACGGGCGCGTCGTGATGGGTGCAGCGTGCGAGCTTCCGGAGCTGATCAAAAAACACCAGATCGAAAAACTGCTGATTGCCATCCCGTCACTCAAGGGCGAAAATCTGCGCGCGGTAATCGACCTGTGCTCGGACTACCATGTCCGCTTCAAAATCGTCCCCGACTACACCAAACTGATGGCACAGGGAAACGCGGGCCCGATCATGCTCAAGGATATCCAGCTTGAGGACCTGCTCAAGCGAGAGCCTGTGCAATTTGACGCGCGGATCATGGCCGACTTTTTCCTGAACAAAACCGTCCTTGTCACAGGCGCCGCCGGATCGATCGGAAGTGAGCTGTGCCGACAGGTTGCCTCCCACGGTGCAAAGCGATTAATCCTTGTCGATATCAACGAGAACGATCTGTATTTTCTGCGGATGGAGCTGATGCAGAAAGCGCCGCAACTGCAGATGCGTTTTCTGATCACATCCGTGCGCGATCCCGAGTCGATCAAAAAGATCATGCTGGAAGAAAAACCGCAGACCGTTTTCCACGCCGCTGCGCACAAGCACGTGCCGCTGATGGAAGACTGCCCGCTGGAAGCGATCAAGAACAACGTCTTCGGTACACTTAACGTCGCTAAAGCCGCGCACGAGGCAGGCGTCCACAGCTTCGTCCTGATCTCGACCGACAAAGCCGTCCGCCCCAGCAGCGTGATGGGCGCCACCAAGCGCCTCTGCGAGTTTGTGATCTGGGATCTGCTTGAAAAATCGAAGACGAGATATATGGCCGTACGCTTCGGTAACGTTCTCGGCTCCAACGGCAGCCTGATCCAGATCCTGCAGCGCCAGATCAGCGCAGGCGGCCCTGTTACCATCACCCACCCGAAAATCACGCGATATTTTATGACGATTCCTGAAGCCGTCGGCCTTGTACTGATTGCAAGCGTACAGCAGGAAGGGTCGCTCTGCGTACTGGATATGGGCAAGCAACTCAATATCGAATCACTGGCGCGCGAGATGATTTCACTCTCGGGTCTGATTCCGGATCAGGACATCAAGGTCGTCTACACAGGGCTGCGCCCGGGCGAGAAGATGTATGAAGAGCTGATCACGCCGACAGAGAGCCTGAAGCCGTCGGATCATCCGCGTCTCCGGTTTGCCAGCGGCGAGCAGCGGATTGATGTGCAGCAGATGCTTTCGGCTGCAGAAGAGGTTGTCAAGACCGGCGACAACACCGCCGCGCGCGACTTCCTCTGCACATGGGTTCCCGACTACCCGTCAGAATGAACCTGAATATCAGACAACCAACAATCGCACTATCGAATTCTACTCATCTTCTATTACGCAACAACCACATGGGAAAATTATGAGATAAGGATTCATCATGATTCGAGATGTGCTGATCGTTATTCTTTTTGCATTGTTTATCATGTTGGCCCTATACGTGTGCATGAGTTTTGAGCGTGAATATATAATGAGCCCGATCATCAGTGTTGCATCTCCATCCACGCAGTACAAAGCAATTGCGGAAAATGTAACGACATACAATTATCTCGGCTGGAAAATGCGCGAATTCTATGACTTCAGCATCGTTGACAACTCAGATAAATATAGTTCCGCTATCGAATCAATTACAATCTGGCCGTCTATAAATGAAAGTATCTTTCTCTTTGATCGTGACCATCCCAATGATTTCATTCAATGGTCTTCTGACAGCCAATCGGCAACACTGAAATTTGATCAAAGGAATATTACCATCAGCCTTCCCGCGCAAACCGCGAAATAAAATGTGTTACTATTCCAGATAAAAAAAGGCGGCCGGAAAACCGGTCGCCTTTATCGTTTGAATGTTGATGACTCTATTAGTAGCGTGCGTCGGCAAACTCGACCCAGCCGCCGGATTCGACCAGCGCGGCGTCAAACTCCGTCAACGTAAACGTCACCGTTTCCTTGCGCCCGTCTGCCGCTGAAAACGCCAGTGTTTTGCCCGCAAAGTCAACCGCGCACGTCACATCCGCATCCGCCAGCTTGAAGATCTTTTCGATCTCTCCAGCCGGAAGCTCTACCGCCATCATCCCGCAGTTGAACATGTTCTGCCGGAAAATCCGCGCATAACCTTCTGCCACCACCAACGTGATGTCGTTGACTTCCAGCACCCACGGCGCATGCTCCCGCGACGAGCCGCATCCAAAGTTCGCACGCGTTACGATCACCTTCGCCTGCTGCATCTTTTCACCCTTGGGGTCAAAGCCGGGGAGGGTCAGGTCTTCTAATACATACGGCTTCAGCGCCGCCTTTTCGACTTCGGTCAGGTACTTGGCCGGAATAATTTCATCGGTATTGATATCGCTGCGGTCAAGGAACAGCACCGGTCCGCCAAATTCTTTTTTCATGACTCGTTCCTCTTTCAGTTCGTTTTCGCGCGGGTTTTTGCAGTTTCCTGTCATTCAGCCTTCGCGCCAGTTTCTTTTAAATCCAATGTCTCTACAAACACCGCCCGCTCAGCCCAGATACGGCCGTGGATCAGCTACGTGGCCTTCGATCCCGCTGGCTGCTGCCGACGCCGGACTCATCAGGTGGACCATGCCTCCCTTACCCATCCGGCCTGAAAAGTTGCGGTTTGTCGTTGCCGCCGCCGCTTCACCCGGGGCCAGCACACCGTTACTCATCCCCAGACACGCGCCGCATGTGGGATTCGTTACGCAGAAACCAGCTTCGCGAAAAACTGCCAGCGTACCATCGGCCATCGCTTCGTCAAAAATCTTCGGCGTCGCAGGCGAGACGATTCCGCGGACTCCAGCAGCCAGCTTTCGGCCTTTGAGAACTTTTGCCGCTTCGTGCAGGTCGGACAAACGCCCGTTGGTGCAGCTTCCGATATAGACCTGATCGATTTTGCAATCTACCAGTGAAGTGATCGGCTTTACCTGATCCGGTTTGTATTCAACCGTCGCAACCGGCTCAAGTGCGCTGACATCAATGGTGACCACTTTTTCATACTCGGCATCCGGATCGGAGTGCCACTTCTTGAACGCCTCCAGCGCCTTTGCTTTGTCGTTACCATACTCCTCAGCAATGAACGGCCACAGGTATTCAAGTGTTTTTTCATCCGGCAGACACACGCCGCAGGTACCGCCAGCCTCAATTGCCATGTTGCAGATGGTCATCCGTTCATCCATGTCGAACTGTCCGATTATTGGACCGTTAAATTCGATGACGCAATCGGTGGCACCGTTGACTGTCAGCTGACGGATAATCTCTAAAATAACGTCTTTTGCATAGACGCCTTTTGGCATTGTACCAACCACATCGACACGAATCGTGCGCGGCTGACGGAATGCGCAAACACCTTTTAAGATTCCTACCTCAAGATCAGTTGTCCCAACACCTGCAGCAAACGCGCCAAATGCCCCGTGCGTGCACGTGTGCGAGTCACCCATGATGACTGTATATCCCGGACGGATAAAACCCTTTTCCGGGAAGATCGCATGACAGACGCCGTTACTGCCGATATCAAAGAAATCCTTGATTCCGTGGCGGGTTGCCCAATCGCGCAGCATCTTGCCCTGCACCGCAGTCTTGGTATCTTTGGCCGGCGTGACATGGTCAATCACCGCTTTGATCTTAGAAGAATCAAATACTCTGTCCTTTTTGCGCCATTCGAGATCCGCAATCGCAATCGGCGTCGTAATCTCATGGCACATCACCACATCAAGGCTCAGAATCTTCGTTCCGGCAAACGGCTCATCTTTCAAATGCGTATCAAAAATCTTTTCGGTAATCGTTTTTCCCATTGCTCTGGCTCCATCTTATTGCCTGTGGCGACAACCGCGCCACGATATCCTTATGATGTATCGAATCGAAAAAAAAGTCAATACATTACCATCATTCAAAAATTTTCCATCTCCATGAAGAGTATCAGCTTTCCTCCATCTTCCTGATATGGGATGATATTTTTTTTACTCTGTGAATATTTTTGTTCCGATTTTACTACTATCTGTTGTATATTTACAGAGAATGAATAATATTTTATTTGCATGGCATTGCATATTCCGTATAATTTTAGAAAGATCAATTCTGTAGCTTTATCATTGAATGTATGATTTTTATGCGTTACCAGTAATTTTAAGTTTGATAAAATAGTGCAATTGCTGTGCTAAGTAAATATTCAAGTGAAGTATTAGGTTTGGAGACAGGTTCATGTCAAACGAGATCAAAGCTGAGTTCGGGAAAAAATTTCGGGAAGCCCGTGACCAGAAAAAACTTTCACGCGCCACTCTCGGCGTGCGCTTAGGAATCAGCCCGAAGACGATTCAGAGCTGGGAAATGGGTCGTACGTTTATTGAGGATCTGTCGCTAATTCCAGCTATCGAGAGTGAGCTTGATATTTCCGTCAGCAATCTCATTGCACGCGCAACAATGATCAACGAAACCATGGCCGCTGAAGCTGCTCCGGCGTATGGTCCGTCGAACACAAATCCGCCGAAAGCCGGCCCGTTTGCCCCGACCTTCACTGTCCATGCCCTGCACGAAAATGCGATGCCAAGCGAAGCCGAACTTGAAAACGAATTCGTCTCAGTCCCGCTGCTGAAACCCCAAGCGGTTCTGAAACAGATTCCGGATCTGGAAAGCGATGATATCCAGTCTCATGTAATTATTCCCGGTAGCTGGGTACCGCGCGGCGGAGTTCTCGTCGCTTGCCGCATGGGTGACAGCGGCATGAACCCGATGATCCCACTCGGAGCAATCGTCATCATTGACCGTCGTCCGGCAGAACTTTCAAAAATGGCTGAGCGCGTCGTCGCCATTGAGGCACACGGCAAAGGCCTGCGCATCCGTAAACTCGTCAGCGACCCCCTCACGAAAAAGATCTGGGGCATGACAACAATCGAAGGCCGCCGCGGAAAATTTGAGTATCGCGAAGACATGGGCGACAAGGTTGTCGGACGTGTTGTCGGCATTATGGCACAGCCGGAATAAGAAGTTTTTCCTGATTCCGGTTTCGGTTGATCCATACACAATGAACCCCCTGACATTCATTTGAAATACGGTAAATGAAAGACTATAAAACGGCTTCCGGTTCCCGGTAGCCGTTTTTTCATGCACAGCAAAGGCCATCTTGAATGCATTCCATCTTAAAGCAAAGGGTAAAATAGACTTGCATCGCAGAACCTAGCGCGTAAGATGATCAAGGACGTCTATCATTATTAAGAAAGAGCCCACGTGCAGATCCGACAGGTCACAACCTATCTGGGGCATGTACAGGGGGTTGGATTTCGCTGGACTGTCAGCCGTACTGCTGCTGATTTTGCAGTAGTCGGGTGGGTGCGAAATTGTCCCGACGGCAGTGTGGAAGTTGCCGCCGAGGGAGAAAAGGCGGAAGTACTCGCTTTTTTGCAGGAAATTGATTCGTCAATGCGTGGCCAGATCCGGTCGAAAACCGGTTATCAAAGTCCTGCCCTTGGCGACCTGCACCGATTTGAAATCCGCTATTGATGTGCGATGTGCGGGAAGCTTTGCGGGAGTGTGTGCCTTGCGGTACGGGTTACTTGGCGACATTCATGGCAATCTGGAAGCGCTGACAGCAATCCTGGACGCGTTCGACAAATTGCCGACACCTATTGACGCACTCGTGTGTCTGGGCGACATCGTTGGTTATGGCGCCAACCCGGAAGAGTGTCTGGCAATGATCCGTGAGCGCGGCGCACTGATTGTCGCCGGAAACCACGACCACGCCGCCATCGGAAAACTTGACATCGCCTACTTCAACCAATTCGCCCGCAAAGCCGCCATCTGGACTCAAGAACACCTCAGCGCTGAATCCAAAGAATTTCTGTCCAACCTGCCGTTTGTTATCCATACCGAACATTTTGCAGCCGTCCACGGATCGTTGCAGTCACCGGAACAGTTCAACTACGTACAGACACTGCGGGATGCGGAATATAATTTCTCGGCGATGGACAAATCACTCTTGCTTCTCGGCCACTCGCACCAGCCGCTGGCGTTTTTCGATACGCACCCAATGACATACACCCTCGACCCGATCATCCCGCTTGAAACCGATATCAAAACCATCGTCAATATCGGCAGCGTCGGCCAGCCGCGTGACGAAGACCCGCGTGCGTGTGCGGCAATGTATGACAGCCAGATCAATGAAGTCTCACTGATCCGCGTCGACTACGACATCGAAATCGCCTCAGGTAAAATCGCTGACGCCGGCCTTCCAGAAGCTCTTGCGTTACGTCTGGCACTGGGCAAATAAGCTCAACATTCAAATTCTCCACGCTCAATTTCAGCCAAAATCCGAAATTCACTTTCCGCACAGAACCAACATCAACAGGCATATATACAATTCGTATATTTTATTGACTCATGTATAATCATTTTGGGCAATAAGAGTATTCATGATACAGTCTCACCGTTTTTTCTGCCGCGGAGTTTCCTAAACAGAGGCTCCGTTGAGAAATATGCGCGAATTTTGTTCGTAAGCAGTTCCGAGGGAATCAGCATGGCCATCGTCAGGACGAAACGGAAATTGCGCAACCGGATTATCGTTGCGTTCATGATTGCGATCCTTCCGGCGATCCTGCTGATGAGTGCCATTATTGAACTCGTTATCGCACCACATGCAAGACAACAGCTCTGTGATGAACTTACACAGACAACAGATCTTGTTGTCAACTCAATTCAGGCAAGCGCGTCGATTGCCGTCCGAGAACGCCTGCAGTATCTTGCTGAAAAGAATCGTGACTACGCTCAGCTTCTTATGGATGAGGTCGACGATGGCCTCCGCACGCGTGAGGAAGCCATCAATCTTATCAAGAAGCATTTTCACGAACAGAAAATCGGCAAGACAGGATACATCTATTGCCTGACCAGTGACCGGATACTTCCGGTCCATCCTTTCAAAGAATTGGAAGGAACATACGCCTCTGAAGATACACTTGCGCAACGGCAATTCAAAATTCATGAAGGCTACTTTGAATATGAGTGGCAAAATCCGGGCGATCCTTTTCCAAGAGCAAAAGCTCTCTCACAGGTTTATTTCAAGCCACTGGACTGGTACATATCCGTCACCTGTTACCGCTCGGAATATGCCAGCCTTATCGACCCTGAAGACTTTAGACCGTCAATTGCAAACCTTAACTTTGGCAAAAACGGATACACCTATATCTTTTCAATTAATGGCGATGCCGTCATCCATCCGAAATTGACTTCAGATATTGCCAAATTAAATGAACACAACACTGATTTCGTATCCAAAATGATCAATAATTCTGACGGGATTATCGAATATGAATGGATCGAGAATCCGGATAAAAAACCTCGTGAAAAAATAGGCGTCTACAGACACCTGCGTGATATCGATTGGATCGTTGCATCTTCAGCATATAAGGACGAAATTTTTTATCCCTTACAGCGCTTGCGCATGGTGATCTATGGAAGCGATATTTTCCTCATTCTGGTAGCCGGAACGCTTGCGTTCTTTTTAAGCAAACGCATTACCCGGCCACTGGAACAGATGGTTTCCCAACTTGAGAAAAACAGTCAGGAAGGCGTATCCGAACCTCTTCAAATTTCTGATAACGATGAAATCGGAAAACTTGCCGGTGACTTCAACCATTACCTTCAAATTCTGGAACAACGGGACAAAACCCTGCATGAACAGCGCCAAATGTTGCAGAACATCACCGAAAACAGCCCTGGCATCTTTTATCAATTCAAGGTTCCTGAAAATTCCGACCCAGTACTTCTCTACGTGAGCGGTCAGCTTGATGGTATCCAACGGCCTGAACCGGGAGAACCAGATTTTATCCAGCAACTCACCTCACACTTTCCAGCTGATGACCAAAAGGTTTTTGGGGAGTCGCTTCATACATCTATTCAAAATCGTTCCCGCTGGCATTTTGAAGGACGCTTCTTGAAATCTGACGGAACGCTCGTCTGGCTCAGTACCGCTGCATCTGTTCAGGTTCATGAAGACGGGCTCTATTTCAATGGCTACCTGATGGATATCACAGAGCGCAAACACCTTGAAGAACAAGTCCACCATATCCAGAAAATGGACGCCATCGGCCAGCTCGCAGGAGGAATCGCCCACGATTTTAACAATATGCTTGGCGGCATCATGGGCGTTGCCGAAGTGATTCAACTTCAGGCTCCGGATAATACAGCTGTCATGAATTCAGCCGATCTGATCCTGAACGTTGCTACCCGTGCGGCTGAATTGACCACAAAGCTTTTGGCTTTTTCACGCAAGGAGAAACTTGATAATACGTTTGTTGATATCGGCCATGTCATCACTGAAGCGATTTCGCTGCTCAAACACACACTGGACAAGAAAATTGAACTGTTTGTCGATCAACAGGCCCAACAAACTACTGTTCTTGGTGATCCATCGCAGCTTCAGAATGTCTTTCTGAATCTGGGGATTAATTCGGGTTACGCGATGCCGGATGGCGGCCGACTTTCCTTTACGATCCGCCGGATTGATCTGGACGAACAGTATTGCGCATCCAGCCGGTTTGTATTGGTCGCCGGAACCTATGTCCAGATCGAAGTCCGTGACACCGGTTGCGGCATCGCTCCGGAAAATCTTGACCACGTCTTTGAACCGTTTTTCACAACACGTCAAAGCGGCAAGGGAACCGGCCTCGGCTTAGCCGCCGTATACGGAACAATCCAGCAACATCATGGCGCCATTACCGTGTACAGTGAGTTGAATCGCGGTACTGTCTTTCACATCCTTCTTCCGGAAGTCCATAGTGACAGTCACAAAGAAAGCAACACGCCTATACCGATATCCGGAACAGGAACGATTCTCGTCGTTGATGATGAAGAAGTTTTGCGCCTGACCGCAGAAGGTTTACTGACGCACCTTGGCTATCATGTCCTGCTGGCGTCCAATGGTCAGGAGGGAATTGATCTCTATAAACAGCGGTCATCTGAAATTGATCTCGTTTTGCTGGACATGGTGATGCCCCAGATCAGCGGGCGTGAATGTTTCAAGCTTATGCGGGAAATTAATCCTGACGCAAAAATCATTCTCGTCAGCGGCTTCTCACAGGAAGATGACGTGATCCAATTAAAGAAGGACGGCCTGGCAGGATTCCTCCGCAAACCATACCGGAAATGGGATTTATCCAACATCATCGCAGATGTTCTCGGCTCTGCAAAAGACAACCCGTCTGCATAATTCCGCACCCCACCGCAATCCGGAAAATACCTCTCCTCTTCCGTTTTTTGCATTGATCGATTTGACAGACCTGATCTGTCAGATATACTATACATGTACTTAATACATGTATTAAGTATAATTTTTTGAAGAAGACTTTTTCTGCTGTGGCATAAACAGAAAATGACTTTATCCATAACATGCTATTATAAAAGGATTTAATATGACAATGTCTACAAACTCCGCATCAAAGCGTCCAAAAATTTTTGATGGGTTGGTTGAAGAACTGCGTCAGTCTATTGAAAACGGAGAGATGGCACCGGGGGTTGCGATTCCATCGGAAAACGAACTTGTCCGTTCGCACGGTCTTAGCCGCGTTTCGATCCGAAGTGCTTTGCAGGTTCTGGAAGATGACGGACTTGTCGTCAAAAAACCGGGAAAAGGCCGATTTGTCCGGGATCTGTCCATGTTGGTTGATGAGGCGGATTCACTCCCGCGGCCGATCAATATTGGTCTGGATATCGCCTTCGACATGCCGTGGTATGGCAGCCGGATCGCCGAGGGGATTCGCTCAAGCCACACCAGCAGCTGGGGACACCGGCTGGTTCTGGTTGATCCAGCCAGTTACACCACGCTGCGACCGGATGTCGTTGATGGCATGATTATCGGCACCGTCTCTGAAATCCAGAACTGCAACCGGATCGCCAACAACTTGCTCTCCCACGAAATTGTCCCTGTCCTGTTTAACCGGATCAGCGAAGACGAACAGGTACCCTATGTTTCTGTCAATTACCGCAAAGAATCACAGACGGCAGTTGAATCGCTTCTGCGGGAAGGGCACGAGCGCATCGGAATTATTGTCCAGCCCAGTCCAAGCACACACGACATCGTTTCGATGCGATACTTCGGCTATTGCGATGCGATGGGCATTCGCCCGAATGATAAAAATGCCGATGTGTTTCTCGTCACAAACGACGACACAGCGACTGATGAAATTGCTGAGTTTCTGAAAGACCGGGATATCACAGCGCTGTTTGTTTCGTACGGGTTTATTGCCCCGCATGTATTCCGGGCCGCCGCGCAAGCCGGACGAAAATTTCCGGAAGACCTGAAGATCCTGTGTTTCGATGATATCTCCCACTTAAGCAATGCCGTAAACGGATCATTCAGCTATGTGCGGATGCCATTAAAACGAATGGCGCAGGATGCAGTCGATTATATTGTTCGCCGCGTTGAGCAGTCACGTTCCGGTACGACAATGCAAACGCCGGACGTTCTGAAAAAACTGTATTTGTCAACGATTGAAGATTCGGCAAACGCCGATCATAAAGACTAGCGTGTTTTAATTGAAAACTCTGGTATTACCGGCAATCGTGTTCCTACGCGTTTTGCAATGTGGTGTTTTGTCTTTATAGACGTGCACACATCACGGAAGGGAAAGCAACATGCGTACACAAATACAACTGCGGAGTGAAAAACCAATGAATCTCAACCGCCGAATAATCAATAGTCTGGGCAATGGTTTTACGCTGGTTGAATTGCTAGTCGTGATTGCGATCATCGGAATCCTCGCATCATTCCTTCTGCCCGCACTGGTTCGTGCACGGTATCTGGCACTGAGTGCAGCCTGTAAAGGCAATGTGCGTCAGGTATCAATGGCGTGGTTAACCTGGTCAGGCGAGAATCAGGACAAGTTACCGCCGACACTCACCGGCCCGGAAATTTCAGGATACAACCGGCGGGGAATCAGCTCTCCGATTTGCACGGACTTTGACTCCTCATGTCCATCCAGTGACGGCGTTCTCTGGTCGGCCCTTCTGAAAGATAAACTGGGGCTATCAACCTTCGGGCGGACCAGCGTTGCGAACTCAAACTACTGGAGCCTGTCGCAAGCCGATCAAAAAGGAATCCTGTCCTGCCCTGCCTCCGAGAAAAAACCGCTTTATCTGACTGGCACGCAGTTCGGAATGAATGAATGGAATATCGGCGGGCGCAACGCATACGGATGTATCTCGGTCACAACGGTTCACGACTTCCGCAGCCCCAGCCGTAAAGTTGTCTTTATGGATACCATTAACGGCGGCAGCGGTTCAGAATCCGGCGCCTCAACATTTAAAGCCGAGTCGATGATCGACTTTGACCGCCACCAAACAGATTTTGCAAGCTGCTCCTATGCAGACGGACATGTCGGACAATGGAGTCAGGCTTCTTATGTTATTGAAATCGGCTCCACATGGTATAAATCCGAACCGTTCGGTTTCGGTCGGCAAAGCGGTTCACCTTATTAATCCAGCAATAAAAACAATCCAATGACTCACGACCTAAAGCGTATTCACTCGCGCTTTCATCGGGAACAATATGCACAGGGAGAACCATATGAAACAACAGACCCGCCAAATCAATCGGAAAAAATCCCACTGTCAACTTCTGAACCGGTTAAAACACTGGTGCCTTCTTCTTGCAGGCATCGTGATCCTGAATGCAGTTCCGGGCTGCAGCGGGGATCTTGACCATCTGAACGATCCTGATGATGCCGGGCCTGCCGGACGCTCTGAGGGTGTAGCGGCTCCGTCTTTTCCTGAAACTACTGAAGAGCTGAACGCGCGCTTTCCTATCATGCAGAAGTTCCGGATCTTTGCTCTCGGCGGCTCTAACCGTGGCTTTGGAATGCTGGCGCACTATGAAACCCAACCGAACGAAATCTACCTGCGCCGCCAGACCAATCCCGCCAAAAATGAACCGTACACACCGATCTGCACACTATCTGTTTTTGATCCGGACGGCAACTGTGTTGTCGACGCCGAGATCACCGATCAGGAAAATGAAGACGGTGAATACGTACTGGAAGTACCGGCAGCCAAAAGCGGAAAAGGGATCTGGCGGGTTTCACTCTCGGGCGGACGCAATGGCGACTGGTTTGAACTGGGTCTTCCCAAGACAGAAATATGGGGCGTTCGCGGAGAAATGGCTTTCGGTGCCGGAGAAACTTTGCCTGAGAACATTTTCCTGTATGTCCCTGAAACGGTGAAAACAATTTATGCGGAAAAATGGGGCGGCGGTAAAGCGCTGACGCTTCGATCACCGGACGGAAACCTTCTCGGACAAGCCGCACAGGAAGAAGGAAAAAACCGGCATCTGCTGGTAATGAATAAACCGGATAGTGACCTGATCCTTGTCGACCGCTCTGACTGCCTTGATGATGCGATCGCCTTTGACGGCATCCCGGGTTTGCTGTGCCCGACACCGGACGCCGCACGCGTACTGAAAGGCGGAACAGTAGAGGCCGACGGGCTGTTGCTTGCAGGTCCTTTACAGGCACGCATCCGCAAGCAGATGCTAAAACTGGTCAGCCAGGGACTGGACGTCAATCTGACCTTTGCAGAAAAAATTCCGGATGACTTACAGAACCCCCGACTCGAAGCGCTGATGTTTGGTAAATACTCGCCCCTATCCGGCTTGAAAGACGCACTCGCCAATCAAGTTATTGACCCGTCCTCGCCATACCTCGGCGCGGTGAAAGTCAAACCCGACGCCATCGACTGGCAAACCTTCCTGCACGAGAGTTGCACCTCACCCTTTGATTCAGAATGTCTTACCAACGCCGTTTCTGTCAAGACCCGGCTGAATGCGGCATACGGTAACCCCGCGCTCGTGCGCCGCGCGGCATTGGCTGCATTTTTCCACTTCGTCAGTATGCAGGGCGACGATACGATCCGCGAAGGCTATTTTAAAAACAACAGCTATCCGATGACGCACGCGTTCTTTATCTATCCGGCGCTGGCGCAGGCGCTGCACAACCTGACGCCTTTTCTGGATGATGAAACCAGAACACTGTGGCAGCAGGCACTGGCCGCAGTCGGCACAAAAATCGCGGACTTTCAGGCATATGAATCCAACCAGTGGGCGCATATGATCATGGCGCACCTGACCACATATCTGACGACCGGAAATCCGCGATTCCTCGGTATCTTTGAGCGGGAGATGACCGCATACGTGGACAACACCTACGGCCCCGCCTCAAAGTTCGGCCAACATCCGGCCGGTTTTTATCTGGAAGAATACGGCCCCGACGGCAATTACGACCACCTGAACTTTTACTGCGTCTGTGTTTGCTATTACTTTTATCGCGACATGAAAAATGCGAATCCTGAACTCGTCGCGAAGCTCAAAACATCGATTGAAAAAAATCTCGAGTTCAAGAAATTCTTCTGGCTTCCGCAGGCAGACGGCGACGCATTCGGCCCGAACGCGTTTAACTGCCGCACCGCCTCGAATCTGGCAGGGGCAAGCTGGCCGGGAGATTATATCGCTTCACCTGAGTTTGATCTGGCACAGCGCCGCTTTCAGATGCGCCCGCTTCCGGATCACGGCGCAGGCAGTGCGGCGACCTTCTCGCATATGGCCAACACTGACGAATGGGCGATGCGCGTGATCGAAACATATCTGCCAAAGAAAGACGAGGCATTCAAATTGGGAAGCGCCTCGGGCGGCTGGACGGCGGAATTGTTTAAAGCCTACTCGATGCCGGTGACGGCAAAGCCTGCAAAGCTGCCGTTTGAAGCCGAAGGCGGCGTATGGCAACTACCGGGACTCATGGCATTCAAGACCGGAAAAATTTATACCGTCCTGTTCCACGACGTGATCGGCGCGAATAAAAACATGCGCGGCAACGGACACTTCGGCGGCGGGATGGACGCAGTGTGGACAGCCTCTACCGGCAGCGCCGTCAACGCGATGATCCCCGACTCCAAGCATGTCGAAAAACCGGAAGACGTAATCTGCACAGCGGTGTTCGGCAAAGACAAGGACGGCAAGTTTTTCTGCTCGGGACGGGAGCGCTCAGAACTGGCGTGGACAGAGCCGGACAAAAAGTTCAGCGTCACCGAAACAGTCCGCGAGACAAACGCGACACTGCGCTGGGACTACACGATTCTCGACAACGCATTCACGGTCGATGTCAGTTATCAATCGGACGCAACCGCCGATGCGATGCTCAACATTCCGCTGATGATGTGGGAGGGCCGAACGATTACTCTGGACGAAGCAGGCAAAACCGCGACGGTGGCGACAGACACAGGCGAGGTGACGATCACGATTGACAGCGCGGGCGCAGCGAGTTTGACGGAACCGCTGAAGGCGTCATGCGGCAAACAGATCCGCTCGCTCCGGATTTCGGTAGCCGCCGACGGCAACCCACTAACCTTCACGATCACCGCCAAATAATATTTACCCAAACAACACATCAAACAAAGGAGGCTGGTTACTCTCAACCAGCCTCCTTTTTATTCCTTACTCTTCCGGATTTTCTTCCGCTTTATTTTTTTCAATCTCATCAATTTTTTGCTGAATAATTTTCCGTTGCTCTTCTTCCGGTAACCCCCAATGATCCGGCCGTCTTAATTCTTCTGGTATTTCTGTTTCATCATTACCAATTGCCCAATCAATTTGCTCTTGAGTTAATTCTTCTGCATCTGCTAGTTTGGCACCTCTTAATCTGGCTCCTATCAATTTGACACCTCTTAATCTGGCATAACCTAATTCGGCAAAATTTAATTCTGCGCCTTCTAAGTTGGCACCTTTTAATTCTGCACCTTCTAATTTGGCACCTTTTAATTTGGCGCAAAATAATTTAGCCTTTTCTAACTCTGCGTAATTTAACTCTGCGTAATTCAGCTCTGCACCTTCTAAGTTGGCTCCTTCTAATCGCGCTCCTTCTAGTCTTGCACAATCTAGGTTGACTCCTCTTAATTCACTCTTGATTAATATTGCGTTATTCATTTCTACGTTTTTCAGTGACAACCTTTCGCATAGAGGAAACTTCACATATTTGAAACAAATTCCATCAAATGAAATCATTTTTACCAAACTAATATTTACGACAACACCATCCCTTGTCATTTTTTCATTTAATTCCCGACTTATATTGAACGCCAGAATTAAATCTTCCGGCAAATCAATCTTTTCCCCAATTGGTTTTTCTTCTTCCGCTTCTTCTGTTATTGTGTCCTCTGTTTTTTGCTTTTCCTCTTTTCCCGCAACTTTTGTTTCTTTAATTTTCCGTTCTTCCTGCAGTTCAACTGAACGGGTTCGGACGAATGACTCCAGCATCCCGGAAACAATCGAAAGATATTGCTCTTCGTCTGCTTCGGCCAAACTCACCAGTTCGTGAATGCCGCCCATGCGGATCGTTTCTTTGTCATCTGCTAAGTGCGTCACCGCATTGCGAAATCTCTCGTCATAAATCCGGGTACTTCCCTGATGGATCTCTTTACACCGGTTTTGATGCCGCCAATACCAGATTAAAAACATCAGCGGAGCAACCATTATCGTTCCGATAAATGTCCACGGCCAGATCAGCATTCTGTCCATTGGCAAAAGCAGACAAACCATCACCGTAAAAAAGATCCCCAACCCCAGCATGACGATAATCCCCAAATCAGGTTCGTCTGCGTTCGAGAGTCGAGTCCATGTCTTTGTAACGACTTTACGGGGGAGCTTTGAGCGTAACTCCTGAACCCGACTGCGTAATCCTTTTTGCGTATCGTTATCTTTTTTTTTGCCAAACCGCTTTTCAAAAATTTTCATGAGTCCGTTCATCTCTGCTCCATGATAAAAAAGAACGCCACCATGCTATCATGGAGGCGGGATGTGTCAATGTTTTCGGTCGTCGGTTTTGTGGATTGAGTGTCGTTGCCTGTCTTGACTTAAATTTAGAAGCGATCGGAGGTTTTGCGGAAACGCAAGTCCTCGCCAGGTAAAAACCAGTCCTCCCGCCGGATCGTCTGCCCCTTGATGATCACGATCTCATTCGTGCCGGTGTGGTAAATCACCTTGCGCCCGAGGTAACCACCGGTGTCCTCACTCACGACCCGTACGCCGAACTTCTTCAGCATCCGCCGCGCCATCTCGATGTTCTCGCGGCCGAGGTTCTCGTCCTGTACCGAGTGGTTGACCGCGCCGCCCAGAATCTGCGCCTCCATCGAGTGGCTCTTGGCCCCGAGGCTGGTCAGCATCTTATACAGCGCCGTCACCGCGACGTTACCGTACTGTGCCGTAGCCTTGCTGCGGTCGCGTGTTGCAGGGAAAACAAAATGATTGATCCCGCCGAAGCCCTTGTTGCGGTCAAACAGCGTCACCGCAACGCAATTGCCCAATACGGCACGCACCAGCGTCTCTTCCTGATTCACAATCAGGTAGCCGGGCTTCAGGAAATACTCTGCAATCTGGATGTCTGTCTGCGTGTTCGGCATCGTGTCCGTGTTCGTCCTTGGCTACGGGATCATCGATCGTCTGCCGGAAAGGTTTTCCGCCAACATGAGTTCCCCCAAACTCGCTGCCCTTCGGCTATACCTATCTGCACCCATCATGTTATCGGACGCAGGGGCTAAATTTCAACCACTTTTTTGTCAACTTTATTGCCACTGTAACCGGAAATATCAGACCTTCAATCAAGAAAACAACTTACATGATTATACGTCCTGTAACAAATTGGTCGCATCCAATCATTTCAGTTACGACACGTGTCAATTTTAGTGCGTCTTTCATCTGCAAAAGGCCGCTTCCGACAATCGGGGCAAGCCCGTCGCCCACTAGCGTCGGCGCGATAAATACCGCCACCGCATCCACCAGCTTTTCTTTCATCAATCCCCCGGCCAACCCCGCACCTCCTTCGCACAGAATGTTGCGCACCCCGAGAGCCCCCAGCTTTTTCATCGCCGCACGGAGGTCGACATGGCCGTCTTTTTCCGCCACGCGCAGGACGCTGGACCCAGTATCCTGCATCTGCCCGACCCAGTCCTCATGCACTTTTTCTGAACTGAGCAGGACAATCTCCCCGCCCGGTTCCTGAAACATCGTCGCCTTTGGTGAAAGCCGACCGAAGGCATCGACAACAACGCGCTTCGGTTGCGGAAGATCCGGGTCACGAACATTTAACCGCGGATCGTCCGCCACCGCCGTGCCGATCCCGACAAGGATCGCGTCACTCCGGCTTCGCATCTTCTGCACCCGCTGGCGGCTCTCTTCGCACGAAATCCATTTTGAATCGCCTGTCGTTGTGGCGATGCGTCCGTCAAGCGTCATCGCATATTTCAACGTCACAAACGGCAGGCCTGTTTCTATAAATTTCAAAAATCCCTGCATCACCTCAGCCGCGTCCTCTGCAAGCAGTCCGACGTCAACCTGAATCCCCGCATCCCGCAAAATCTGCACGCCCGAGCCGCTGGTCGGATTCGGATCGTCAACCGCGACCACAACCCGCGACACTCCGGCACGGATCAGCGCATCGGTACACGGCGGCGTCTTTCCGTGATGTGCGCACGGACACAGCGTCACATATGCAGTCGCCCCACGCGCATACTCTCCGGCACGGGCAAGCGCATTCGGCTCCGCGTGAGGACCGCCGTATTTTTCATGCCAGCCTTCGCCGACAATCTGGTCGCCCGCAACAATCACACACCCGACCGGCGGATTGGGCGACACAGAACCAAGTCCGCGTCTGGCGAGTTCAATTGCGTGATGCATATGAGCTTGATCACGCAGATTCGTTTGTTCAAGAGTCATCATTCAGATCCAACAATATGCTTTTCTAAAAATCCTGTAAAAACCAATTATACCCGCCCAAGAGTAGACGGTAAAAGAATAAAAAACAGAGCCGGAAGCATCCTCTGCCCCGACTCTGATTCTTTGGTATATTCGCGAATCCAAATTGCTTACTTCGATGCGCCTGCGGCAGCTTTGGCAACCGCGACAAAATCAGCCGCGTCCTCTGCCATCTTCTTCAGGTCTTTTCCAGGTTTGAACATGGACGAACCGATTCCGAGACCTGCAGCAACCTTCAGAAATTCTGCAGCATTGTCAAGATCGACACCGCCGACCGCAAGAATCGGCGCAGGAACAACCGCCTTCAGATTCTTGATGTAGCCAGCACCCAGATCGCCTGCCGGAAAACATTTCAGATAATCCGCACCGGCATTCAACGCAACAAACGCTTCCGACGGCGTAAAGAAACCCGGAAGCGACAGCAAACCACGCGCCTTGGTCTGCTTGATCACACTCGTATCGGTATTCGGTGAAATAATATATTTTCCGCCTGCATCAGCAACCGCGTTCACCTTCTCAGGCGTCAACACCGTTCCGGCACCGATCATCACCTTGCAATCATCTGCGGTATGAAACTCGTTCGAAGCCAAACGGATACTTTCAATTGCATCCGGTGAGTTGAGCGGGATCTCGATCAGGCTCACACCGGCACCGGCCAGAATTTTGCACACGTCAACAATCTCCGGCGGCGTGACTCCGCGCAGGATTGCAATCAGCGGACAATCTTTCATCAGCTTTTCAAAATTTGTTTTATCAGCACCTTCACTCATCATCTTACTCCTCTAACAACATTTACAAAACAACATGCCTGCGCGGCGAACATTGCCTGAAACGACAGATATTTTCTTTCGCGGTTAAGGCAGT
>QKHZ01000110.1 GCA_003249795.1 bacterium
GCGATTGCCAGTGGTGTACAGAAGTCTGTCAACTTCTCCAGATTTCTGGCTGGATTGGAACTTTTACAGACACCGACATGCAATTCAGCAAAGACAATCGATGAGATCCCGATATCCTCCGGATCATATTGATTTAACTTGACCAACAACTCCGGGTATGTTCCACGAATAATATCAATGCACACATTCGTATCAAGCATGTGTGTGATCATAGTGACGGTCTTTTCTCAGCTTGTCCCTGATCACCACGCCCATCAGCCATGAAATCATCTGTAAACTCACCCACAGCTTCATTGAGAAGCTTCCACCGGCTGTCGAGTTCATACAGGACAATCGCAGATCCGACCCGTTTGATGCAGACCTCATCTCCACGAAGCCTGAACTCCTTGGGTAACCGTACCGCTTGGGAACTTCCGTTCTTAAAGATCTTCGCTGTTTGCATCTGACACCCTCCGCAAAGTATATACTTTAATATATACTCAAGATAACTCCATGTCAATCCAAGATAAGGCAGCGGTTTTGGCAAGGTGATGAAGATTGAGAGGGGAAATCGATTTTGTCCCGGTATTTCAGGGGAAAACCATTAGAAGTTACGTGGAGTTTTGGACACGTTTTGAACACATTTTTGCGCACTCATTAGCCAATCATGACAATCCGTAGCATCTTTCAGCCGTTTTATCAAAACGAGATGCGTTCAGAAAGGTGTTTTCACAACTCATTAATGCGCATGCAGAAATGCAAAGAAAAACCCATTAATGCCGTGGCATCAATGGGTTAAATGATGGCGGAGCGA
The DNA here is from genome assembly GCA_003249795.1 of bacterium. Classification (GTDB taxonomy): domain Bacteria; phylum Planctomycetota; class SZUA-567; order SZUA-567; family SZUA-567; genus SZUA-567. The sequence continues at coordinate 794 of QKHZ01000110.1, forward strand.
GAGGGATTCGAACCCCCGGTAGAGTCACCCCTACAACGGTTTTCAAAACCGTCCCCTTCAACCGCTCGGGCATCGCTCCGGCTTAAAATTTATCCGGACACTGAAAACTACGCAAAAATGAGATAAGGGCTGCACCAGCTGGAATCCACTGGAAGACTTCCCTGCATGGATAACCCTTATTTGCCTAAAAGCACGGCTATCATACACGAATCCGACTCGATTGCAAGACGTTCGCTGACAATCTTTTGTGCATGCATCAACAATCACCTGAAACATTTCCGGCGTAAAATCCCGCAACGACCCGCGAATTTCATCACTTTCACCGAAAACTCCGCCTCATTTACCTCTCCCAACGTTTTTCCGCTTGCCGGAATCAGGCCGCATTGATATCATAACCTCCAATTATGCTTGTAGTTTGCCAACTTCCGCGCGGTGTATTTTGTCACAAACGGAAATTCATTATACCGCCGAAACCATCGATTGCCTCATGACGGAGAACCGTATACCTATGAAGCGCACAATCCTGCTGGCCGCATCCGCAACATTATCTGTAGCCCTGATTCTCTTGGCCGGATGCTCGACGACGGAAAAATTCACGAAGGTCACCGAAAAGCTGCCTGTTGTAGGAAGTAGCGGAGTTCTGGCAGACAATAAGCCTGTCTTTTTTGTTGTTGAAATCAACGGCCAGCGGCGCAGCCACGGCTACCGCGTCCGTAAACATACAGCCTATCGGAATTTTGATGCGATCCTGACTGAAACGGTACAGACAACCGAAGTCATCCGCAACAGCACCCGCTATGTCCAAAATATTACGCGTAAGGTCATCACCGCCACAGACGGTGCTGCCCTCTACTCAACCGAAGTTACACTCAGCGGCGGTGAGAAAAAAACCAAAACAGTAACAATCTCAGACGGCTTTGCAGAATTCGAATCCTATGGCGCCGGGGAAACAGAAAACAAGAAGGTTCCGGTTCCGCGCGGGGTCATGTTCGGCATCGAACCTGACTGGCTGCTGCACCAGCGCCTTCGTGTCGGCCAGACACTCGAAACCACCGTTCTGGACAAAGCCTCTATGGAACTGGTTACCCAGCAGGCAACTGTCCGTGCGTTCCGCACCGAAGAAGTCCTTGGCGAAAGCTATGACGTCTGGGAAGTCGTTTTGCAACGCAACAACGGTATGCCGACCCGCATGACGTTCACAACCGAAGGGCATCTGGTCCGGCTTGAGGCTGACACCATGCTCGTGCGTATGACCACGAAAGAAGAAGCCGAACGCGACGCAGTCCGGATGGAAATCGTCTCGACTGTTCCGACAGACTTTCCGCTTCCCGCTTGGGACAACTACTCAGAGATCGTCTTTTCGGCAGAACCGGCTTACAAGTGGATGCAGTTTGTAAAGCCCTCGGAATATGTCCGCACCGAAGACAACGGCAGCAGCGTTAAGCTCACATTAACAAAGGTTGCTCCTCGGCTGAAGACGACGCTGTTTCCGATGGAGCCGCCTTCAACGCTACGGCCATATCTCGCATCCACGCCGATGATCCTTGCCAGTGACCGCTCGATCCGCAAACGCGCACGTACAATCATCGACAATGAAACCAATGTCCTGCGTGCGGTTGCGAGACTGGCCGGATGGGTCAACAAAACCATCGAATTCAACGATAACGGCTCGATGAATCAGGGGCCGCTCAAAACAATCGAACGGCAAAGCGGCGATTGCAGCGAACACGCAGATCTGTTTGCCAGTCTGGCTCGCTCTATCGGCATTCCAACGCGTCACTGCCTCGGCCTTTTGATCCAGAGTGAAAATGCTGTTTATCACACATGGGTCGAAGCATGGATCGGCGGCACATGGATTCCGGTCGACACAACTGTCAACCGCGTAGGTCTTCCTGCCGGTTACATCCTCACCGCGCGCGGAACGGGTAACGGACAACCGTCCGACCCGTTTGCCTGGGCAATCCGCGAGCGCGATCTGGGGCTGCGCATGCAGTCGGCAACACATATCCAGCAAGCCGAAGGCTTGGAAGACGCTGCCTTCACTTTGCTTCCGCAAGAGAAAAAATCGTTTGTCGCCTTCCGCGACAACTGGCTGGCAAATATCTATTGGGGATTTGCACTGACCAAGCCAAACGCATGGGAAGGACAGATCAAGCTCAAGAGTGTCACGATTACCAGCCCTGACAAACGCGCAAGTATCAAGGTCGAAGCAATGGAGCGGGTCTTCCACGTCAACCCGAGTACACTAGACGCAATCGTCGATAACCTCGAGCGCACAATGGAAGGCTACCGGACAATCAAGGCACGCAACCAGCTCTTTGGCACCAGCAGAAAGAGCGCGAGCCTCTTCGTCGATTTCAGCTGCCAGCAAGAAGGCGCACGCTTGCGTTGCCAGCAGTACATCGTCCCCAAACGCGGCCGCAGCTATCGAATCTCGGTATGGGCACCGGAAGACGAATTTGCAAACAACCAGCAGACCTTCCAGCAGATTCTTGACTCGATTGAACTGTAATCGTCTGCGGATTAGTGAATCGAAAAGAGAAATCACTAGCAGAAAGCCCTGCGCAGTTGACGGCAATGGCTACGACAAAGAAATAAAGGATCCACAATGTCTGAACTGCGGCAGCTGAAAGAAGGCGATCTGATCGAATCGTTTCTGGCGCTGCAAGACGCAAGCCTGCAGACCTCTGCACGTGGTTCCTACTATATCCGCATGACTCTCGCAGACGCTACCGCAAGCCTTCCCGCAAATTTCTGGGACGCAACACCCGATATATACGCAAGCATCAAGGCCGGTGAAGTCGTCAAGGTTCGCGCAGTTGCAGAAACCTACCGCGGCAGCCTGCAGCTGAAAGTCGATAAGATCCGTCCCGCGCATGAAAGCGAAGTCGATCCGTCCAGTTTTCTGCCTTCGACTCTAGCTGACGTGATTGCGCTTGAGAACGAACTGCGCGCGCTGATTGCATCGATTGCCGATGCCGACTACAAACGTCTGCTTGAAGCATTCTTCAATGACCCGGAAATCTGGAACAAGTTCAAATTGGCTCCAGCTGCCAAGCAAAACCACCATGCGTATTTAGGCGGCCTGCTCGAGCACACGATGAGCCTTGCCCGCCTTGCCGACATGTTCTGCAAGACATCACAGACTCCGCTTAACCGCGATCTTTTGCTGACAGGTGCATTCCTTCACGATATCGGCAAGATCGACGAATTGTCTGTATCCTCAAGCATCAGCTACAGCGATGTTGGTTCATTAATCGGACACCTGAACATCGGCGTACTCATGGTTCACGACCGTTGCCGCAATCTGGAAAACTTTCCCGAACTGAAAAAGACGCTTGTCATGCACCTGATCCTCAGTCATCACGGGAAGTTTGAATACGGATCCCCCGTGTTACCGGCAACACCTGAAGCGTTGGCGCTGCATCACATCGATAACCTCGACGCCAAAACAGTGGCTGCACGCAAACAGATTGATGAGGACCCGGATCCGGAAGCGCACTGGACACAGCGCAGCTGGATGCTAGAAACCCGTCTGTTCAAGGTCGCCCCGACACCTATACAACCGGCTATCCCCCAACCCGTCAACAAATCGACACAGGAACAAGTTCCTGCGGACGATCATGCTTCGAGTGGGCAAGCCGGTTCATCCAAGCAGCCTGCGCCCACCCCGGGTTCCTCCCTGTTCGACTGATTTTCACATCTTTCTCAGTTCGATTCTTGATCCGTTATTATTTGAAATAAATGACATACCCATGCAATATGAAGTCATTACAGCGATTTGCGCTATTTAAATGTTATCTAAATAGCTAGGCTCCCCGAAACTTTTTGACAATCACTGCCTGCAGGACTATGCTGGAGTCAGTTGAGAGCAATAACAGCCAACGGCCATGCCAAATCCATGACCTGCGACGCGGAACATGCGCATCCGGAAATTATCCCCCTTAAACGTCAGAAGGCCGCGCGAGGGAGTAATTGGAACTCAGCGCGAGAGGAGAACTTTTCATGGTCGAACCAATCACATCAGGCGCTTTTATCAACGAAGATGCCATCTATGAAACACTAAAGAAAAATGCCGCCGCAGGATCGTGTGAACGCGTACGAGAAGTCATTGCAAAGAGCCGCGAAATGAAAGGGCTGAATGACGACGAGATCGCGGTTCTGATGCAGATTAGCGACCCTGATCTTTTACACGAACTGTTTGATGCAGCCAAGTATGTTAAAGACACCATCTACGGTCGCCGACTGGTGCTGTTTGCGCCGCTCTATATCTCCAACCTCTGCGGCAATGAATGCGTCTACTGCGCTTTCCGCGCTCGCAACACCGATATCAGCCGCCGGGCATTGACGCAAGGAGAGATCTGCCGTGAAGTTGAAGTCCTTGTCAAACAGGGACACAAACGCGTTCTTGTTGTCGCTGGCGAATCCTACCCGCATGAAGGCTTCAGCTATGTGCTCAAAGCCATCGACTCGGTTTACAGCGTCAAAGTTGATAAAGGTGAAATCCGCCGTGTCAATGTCAATGTCGCACCGCTAAAGGTCGAGGAATTCAAAGATCTCAAGGATCGGAAGATCGGCACCTACCAGCTCTTTCAGGAAACCTACCACCACGAAACCTACAAGAACGTCCACCTCGCAGGCAAAAAGATGGATTACGACTGGCGCGTAACCGCCTTCCACCGCGCCATGCAGGCGGGCATCAGCGACGTCGGCATCGGTATTCTGTTCGGACTCGCCGACTGGCGTTTCGAAATTCTGGCAATGATGCAACACATTCGCGATCTTGAAAAAACGTTCGGCGTCGGCCCACATACCATCAGCGTCCCACGCCTTGAACCGGCAACCGGATCGGACGTTGCCAGCCAACCGCCACACGCGGTCTCTGATATCGATTTCCGCAAAATCGTCGCGATCCTGCGGCTTGCGGTACCATACACCGGCATCATCAGGTCGACGCGTGAAACCGCAAATATCCGCCGCGAAACCTTCGCCCTCGGCGTCTCCCAGATCTCAGCCGGAAGCCGTACCGACCCAGGTGGTTACGCAGAAGATGAACAGACCACCGCACAGTTCAGCCTCGGCGACCACCGCTCACTTGACGAAGTCATCAGCGACGTGGCAGGACTCGGGTATATCCCCTCGTTCTGCACAGGCTGCTACCGGCTTGGACGTGTGGGAGCCGACTTCATGGATCTGGCAAAACCGGGTGAAATCAAAACCCACTGCGACCCCAACGGGCTGTCGACCTTCATGGAATACCTCATTGATTACGCCACGCCTGAAACCCGCACAATCGGCGAAGCGCTGGTTGACAAAACCTTAGCCGCAATGGACGG
>QKHZ01000184.1 GCA_003249795.1 bacterium
GAATCATCAAGGGGACCAGAGTTGGATCCGAAGTGATCTATACATTAACGGACGAACGGATGAGGGCGCTGGTTGAAATCTTCCTGCACATTCAGCCGTAATTTTTTTCAAATCGATATTACGAAATTATAATATCGTAATATAAAAATCAAACAGGAGGCATTCAAGATGAACACGGACGTATTGGTAATCGGCGGAAGCGCGGCCGGCCTCGTTGCGGCGATGACGGAAAAATCGAACAACCCTGAGAAAAAGGTCATATTGGTTCGAAAAGAGCAGAAAGTGATGATACCCTGCGGCATTCCATACATCTTCGGCTCAATCGGCACAAGCGACAAGAATATCCTGCCGGATGGCGGGCTGGAGAAACTGGGCGTCGAGATCCATGTTGCCGAGATCGCGGCTGTGGATGCCCAAAAGAAAACCGCTATGACCACTGCGGGGGAGGAAATCAACTATGAAAAGCTGATTTTCGCCACAGGATCGAAACCGGTCGTGCCGAAATGGCTCAAGGGCACGGAATTGAAAAACGTATATACGATTCTGAAGGACAAGGAATATCTGGATGGCCTGCAAAGCAAATTGTCCGGATTGAAAAAGATCGTTCTGGTCGGCGCGGGATTTATCGGTGTAGAGGTTGCAGACGAACTCAACAAGCAGGGATTTGATGTGACCATTGTTGAAATTCTGCCCCGCATCCTTGGCCTTGCATTTGATGACGAGTTTGCCGCCGCAATCAGTGAAAAATTGACGGAACGCGGCGTAAAAGTACGCGTGGGCATTGGCATTAAAGAAATTCTTGGTGACTCAATGGTATCCGGCGTATTGCTTGACAACGGTGAGACCATGGAAGCCGACGCCGTTGTGCTCTCCATCGGGTACCGACCAAATGTGGAGCTTGCGCAGAAAGCGGGCGCTGACATTAACGCAGCTGGATTTATAGTGACGGATCAGTATAAGCGCACATCCTTGCCGGATTGCTTCGCTGCAGGCGACTGCTCAGAGAAAAGGGACTTTTTGACCGGCAAACTCAGCGGTATAATGCTTGCATCCACCGCCTGTGCAGAAGCGAGAGTTGCGGGACTGAATCTGTTTGCGCTTTCTACCATTTGCACGTTCCGTGGCACGATAGGAATTTATTCCACCTGTATCGGTGAAACGGCTTGCGGCGTGGCCGGCCTGAATGAAGTGACGGCGCGAAGCGAGGGCTTTGATGTGGTAGTCGGCAGTTTCACCGGCGTGGATACACATCCCGGTTGCCTTGAATGCTCTCAGAAGCAAACAGTCAAACTGATCGTATCCAAGGTAAACGGAACGATTCTTGGCGGTGAGACGCTCGGCGGACGCAGCGTTGGAGAACTGACGAATGTGATTGGCTTTGCAATTCAGAATAATATGACGATCAACGACCTGCTTGTGGCGCAGATCGGCACACACCCGCTTCTGACGGCATCTCCGGCCGGATATCCGCTGATCAAGGCTGCGGAAGTTGTGGCTAAGGCACTGAAGAACGCATAAGTGAACGTTCGATCATAAACCCGAAAATCGGCGGTCTTTTTTAAGACCGCCG
>QKHZ01000191.1 GCA_003249795.1 bacterium
ATTGAGGTATTTTATAATCGCATTGGCCGCCATGCGAGTCTGGGCGATGTGAGTCCGGAAGAATTTGAGCGACGTGGTGGAATGATTAGATAACGGGCGGCGTAAGTCTACGCCTCAAGAGTCCACCATTCGTTGAGCAGGTCACCCGAAGGCGACTCAAGAATCAAGATTACATGGAACCTCGGGTTAAGCGCAGAAGAATTGGCCAACCTCCCCGCAAGTTTCTCCGGAAAAATATGCTGGCGAAACACTGCATGCAGTTCGAAGCCTTGCGATGGCGACCTGCTGATCAATGGCGTTGACACAGAAGAGCCGGAAACGTTTTTACCGTCGCCAAGCGAAGTAAACGGTACTGCCGCATTCCGACAGGAAGACAAGCCTGATATCAGTTACGCGATAGAACTAGGGACACAACCATTTATCTTTCACCGGATTGAGAGTGACGGAGAACGTGAATCGAAACGGCTAACTGGCAAGCAAGTTCAGCGAACAGGAAGCATCGTCGTCGATTTTGGAAACGCGACGATCCCGCCCAAAGGATACCCGCCTGTCTGGGGGCTCGACTTTTTTGCGCTCGATGGTTTTCATGTCCCCGCGTCACCAGTGCGGAACCTGCTTCCCAACCCCAGTTTTGAGCAGGGACTTCGGTACTGGGGGCCGTGTGATGGCGGCTCGAAATCCGCTCCGGGGCAGGAAAACGAATATCAGATTGTCCAAAATGGCCTCTATGGAAAGCATGCGCTTCAGGTACAGAAAGTCAGAGGCGATTCGATTCGGACAGCTCCATTTCAGCTGGCGGAAGGCAAAACGTATATGTTAAGTTTTTACGCCCGATCCGACAAAGCAGCAACAGCAAATGTCCGCTTCATCTCACAACCATTCACCGGAAAATTTGGCGTCCCCTGGCAAAAAAAAGGCGACTCGTCGGTTCCAGAGAAAACGAATTTTTCGACCACGACAGAATGGAAACGGTTCACGCGGACATTTGTCCCTGACAACAATGCGATGACAATGACGGTTTCCGCCTCAAAAGGCGCGACGGTTCTGCTTGACGGTTTTCAACTGGAAGAAGGCGACACTGCAACGGAGTTTGTGTGTGCGCCGATGGAGGGGAATCTGGTCTCCGGCAGCGGAAGCCGTGATCTGATCAAAGGCAATCCAGTTGAACTAAAATTTGACTTCAGCGCAAAACCACTTATCAAAGCCGATCTGCAAGTCCGGATTATCAATGCATATCGGGAAGAGTTGTTCAACCAGACGTTTGTCGTACAGGCCGGTCAAAACGGATGCGCGACACTTCCGCTACCGGTGGACGCCCAATGCTTTGACGAAGGGATCTTTATTGTCCGCTGTGACTATCAGGCCGAAGGGAAAACATTTACCGAATACCACCGATTCTCAATCTTCTCACCGCTGCAAAACGCGCACGCCACCAGCGGATTTTTTGCAAACTCTGTTCCGGCAAAAACACTAAATATCGAGAAGGCGATCCAAAAGACGGTGGAGTGGGGCATTGGAGGAACCAGCTGGGGCGACAGCCTTGATCCAAGGAGACAGTATCTCGCCTCACTCAAGGCAAAATACAAAATTCAGGACTTTGTCTGGTCACGACACGACCTTGCTTCAGGCGTCAGGAAACTGGATGCAATTCCCGACGGGATGATTGAACATGTTCTAAAAGGCGCGTACGAATATGCAAGCCAGTGTGACCCGCAACGTGCGACGGTCTATGCATTCGGCAACGAAGAAGAACACAGCGGTGGCAGCAAACTGACGACGAGTTATGACGAGTATTTCAAGCTGCAGAACGCATTCATGAAAGGTGTACTTGCTGCTGACCCGTCCGCAAAGTCTGTCCCGACCAACGGCACCTGCTCGATCAACCCGACAGTTCAGGAGGGGTATATTACTGCGGCAAAAAAACAAGGGATTTTGTATGACGGCATCTCGACGCATGCGTACGGATACGGTGACGGTGGTGTGCTTGAGCATAACGATCTCGTTCGCGGTGTGACGAAGCTACTTGAAGTCATGGACCGTCACGGTTATCCCAAAGATGCTCCGCTTTATATCACCGAGGCATTCAATGTACCATTTGTCAATATCCCGCAATGGGGCGCCGGACTCTGGAACGACTCGTACCGGAATCTCAAGTCCCCAACATACGACCTCGGGGTGCGCGAATTTTTACATGCAGCAACAGCAGCACGAATTTGGATTACAGGACTGCGTTTCTTTCCCCGCCTGAAATGCATTAATGTCTGGGTATCAGACCCATTTGAAGATGTTGAGCTGACACCAATCCTGTTGCTCAAAGCAGCGAATACATTGGGACATCATTTCCCAGACGTCCAGCATTACGCAGACATCCGGCCGACCGGCGACATCCGTGGACAGGTGTTTATGAATCCTAATCAGACTGCGGTTGCTGCGGTGTGGACAATTCGCCCCGATGTTGAGAATGCCTACGCAAATGGCCCGACCGTATCTGCAACCTTCGGCCAACCGGTTACATGCTATGACATGATCGGCGCCAAACGGACAATAGAAACAAGTAATTCAGGTGTATCGACATTTGCATTAACAGCCGCTCCTCTAATCCTGCACGCCAATAATGCAGAAAAATTAACCCAAAGCCTGCAGAAGATGACCGCCGACAACATGACCAAAAGCATCGCGCTATCGATTGTGCCAACGCTGAACAATGAACTGAAAGTCCAAGTCAAAAACCTGACCGGCCAATCACAGACAGGTAAAGTCCATTGCGGCCCGTCAGTTCAGATTCAGTACAATGTCGCAGCCGGAGCTGTTCAGTCGATCCCGTTTCTTTCCATGAACGAAAAGGACGTTTCGACAAAATGGGCAGGCGTCCTTTACGCACGCCCTGACAACGGCACAAAATTCAAAAACAATTGGTCGGTCGAGTGTATGTCGTGCGCGAAGTGTGAAGGCGCGCCGAACTGGAACGCGATTCCGAAAATCCCAGTGACAAACCGGCATGGCAACGTGAAGGATTCTGCAGATCTATCCGCGTCCTATCAACTTTCTTACGACGATGACAATCTGCATATCAACGTCGAAGCAGAAGACGATCATTTGCTCTTCTCTGCGGAAATTGCGAAAAAACCGGCAGCAGATAACGCGCTGTGGCTGAATGATGGCGCACTTGAATTGTATATCGACTGTCTGGCAGATGGCCGCACCTCTGTTCAAAAAGGCTTTGGGCTTGATGACTACCGCTATGACTTTGCGATTGCAAGCGACGGACAAAACGGCCCCGGACGCATCTGGCGGCTGATTGAGCCGAACCAGCAGATGGCAGGCGGCCTTGAAATGGCGACCAAACAGGACGCCAAACGCGAGCTTGATTGCCAGTTCAAGAAATCAGACATGGGGTATTGCTATACAATCCGAATCCCGCAGAAATTTCTTGAACCGCTGATTTTGAAACAGGGAGCCGTCTTCGGATTTGGCCTGTACCTTCATGATAAGGATGAGGACCCAGACAGCCCATGCGAGAAAGGAATCAACACCGCAGTGAAGGCCGGTGAACACTGCAATCACCGTCCGGATCTCTGGCCACTTGTGATCTTGAAATAATCACTCAATATTCAGCGTTTTCAACCCACACTGGAATGTTTCCGGCGTGGGAGCAGGGACGCATTGTGTTTCCATAAAAGGAAAATGAGATGAACACGGAGTGCAAAACAGTTTCTGTCCCCCCATATGTTTTGAAGGACGGGACTCTTTATGACGGGAATCAAAACGAACTGAAGTTGTGGGGAGTCAATTACTACGCGCCATTCAACCACAACTATTATAACATTCAGGAACTCGGCAAAAATCATTACAAGGCAATCGACCGTGATCTGAAGCACTTTGAAATGCTTGGAATAAATTTCATCCGCATGCATCTCTATGATCGCGAAATTTCTGATCGTGACGGCAATATTGTCGAGAACCACCAGATGGAGGTTTTTGATTACCTGATTGACCAATGCGAAAAGCACGGGATCTTTCTTCAGATCACACTGCTGACATGGTGGAACAGCGTTGTCAATGAACTCAACATGAAACAGGGGTATGCGTGCTGGCACCTTGATGAAGAAGATGCGTTCGGCTTTTCTAACTTTTATTCAAAGGATGCGATGGTCTGGGATGAGAATGCGATCCGCTGTCAGAAAACATATTGCGATGGATTATGTTCAAGAAAAAGTACTGTCTCAGGAAAAACACTTTCCGAATACACAAATATCGTTTCAATCGAACTATTCAATGAAACGACCTACCCCGAATGGGATGCGGTGAAATACTGGATCATTGATCGCACTCCCAACGTAACCAGTAATCTTTGCCGTGGGGCAGACAGGAAGCGTTTTCTTGCGCGCTGGAATCAATTCAAAAAAGACCATCCGGAGTTTGAAACAGACGAGGAATGTTTCCGTCTTTTCCGCCGAGAACTGATTGACCATCACTTCGCAGAGTTGTTCCCGCTTATCAAATCACACTTTCAGAATAACATCATTCTTGCCGCATTCAGTGGCGGAATAGACGCAGATCTCTGGCAGTTGATGGCAAAGCACGGCGTTACCGCCTACACGTATAACGGCTACCTGACAGAACAGGGATTTGATTCATACAATGTGGATTTTGTCAACTTCCTGCCACTTGCCAAAAAACTCTGGGACAAGAATGCGGAACTTATAAAGACATACCCCGATGCCGAACAGATCTGTTATGAGCACGGCGCCGTTTCAACACAAAATGGCTACCCGCTGTCTGCTCTTGCGGTCGTTTTCGCAAAACTGAAAACCCGGCTCGCCGCATATTTTACTTACACTCCGGAATCCGTCGCAGCCTGGAATCCGGGATGGCTTACGCACTACCTGAACCTTGAACACACGCCATCACGCGCCGCAAACTTTGCCGTCGCCGGAGAACTATTCCGCAACCTTGCCGTTAACGATACGATTGAGTTGTCGGATGAAAAATGGGAAGGAACAAATTTTCTCATCCAACAGAAAGACGATCTTTCCTGGATCAAAACAGACACCGCATTCCGATATTCTGCAAGCAATGATGTTCCTATTGAAAACGCGAACACGTTAACCGTCATCTCAGGCCGCGGCAACTCTGAACTTATCGAATCAGACGGAAACGGATTCTATATGTTAGTAAAGGAATCTGAAAAGAAATGGACTCTGACCGTTTGCGCCAATCAGGAATTTATCCGTGACCCGCAGCGGGGGAAATCCTACAAGTTCATGTCCAATCGTTTTGTCAGCTGCCTGAGTGAGCCGCCAGTGTCTCTGCTGAAAGATGAACCGATTACTTTTCTTATTAAATTCGCGACCGTCCGCTCCGTGCAGGCAAAAGACAGTTGCCAACAGATTCATATCGCGGGGGATCAGCATTTTTCTGTTCCGGCAGGAGAATATGTTCTTACACTTGAATAATCACAGCATTTATCAGATATATAAGCGGTGCAATCGGCGCGAAGTTGTTGCACTGATTGCACCGCATGATTTTTGTATTACCTTTGCAGACACCTCATTCGCTGGTGATATAGGTTGTCACTTCAGGCACGTACGAGATGATCAGCAGCAGAACCAAGAATAATGCATAGTACGGCACAGCCGTTTTCAGGAAACTCCGTATTTTACAACCAGTCGTGCCACACGTCACAAACATCACCGTCCCAAGCGGAGGCGTCAATGTCCCCAGCGCCATGTTGAACATAAAGATAAACGCGAATTGAATGTCGTCGATCCCGAATGTACGCGCCGCCGGAACCAAAAGCGGAACCAGCACGATCGTCGCCGCATTGCCTTCGACAAACATGCCGACGATCAGCAGAAAGACGTTGACCATAATGATAAACACATACTTGTTTCCCGCAACCGTAACGATCCATTCGGTTAATGTTTGCGGGATACGTTCTTTCGTCAAGACCCACCCGAGCACAGACGCGGCCCCAACAATCAACATGATGATCCCGGTTGTCGTGATCGTCTCTTCAATCCCCTTGAAGAATTTGCGCACCGTGATTTCCCGATAGAGAAGCCCAAGAAACAGCGCATAGATAATCGCAACCGCACCACCGGCTTCCGTTGGCGTAAATACGCTCAGTCGAATCCCGCCGATAATGATAATCGGAAGACAGAGAGGAAGGATCGCTGGCTTTGCCGCTTTCCAGATAATTGCGGCGGAATATTTTTCCATAAAGGCAGGTTTGTATCCCAAGTGTCGCGAGTACAGAGAGGTGAAAACCATCATCGCCGCGCACATCAAGAGTCCGACCACAAATCCTGTCATGAAAAGCTTCCCGACAGAAACGTTTGCAATCGACCCGTATAGGATCATCGCAATTCCCGGCGGGATCATCGGCGTAATCAGCGATGAAAATGCGGTGACCACTGACGAGAATGATTTCGTCATTCCGGCTTTTTCCATTTCAGGCACAAGCATCTTCGCTTCCATCGCAGCGTCTGCCAGATTCGATCCGGACAATCCGCCCATCAGCGTTGACAAAAGAATGTTCACCTGCGCAAGCCCGCCCCACATCCGCCCTGTAAGGATTTTACAGAACTCCATAATTTTATTTGTGACACCGGTATAGTTCATAAATACACCGGCACCGACAAAAAACGGGATCGCCAACAGCGGGATACTCTCAATGCCTGCGATAAACCGCTGTACAAACATCATTCCGCCCAGACGGGGATTGAGTAAAAAATATGTTGCCGTCCCCGCTGAAAGTGAAACAAACACCGGCACTTTCATCAGCAGAAAAAACAGCAACACGATGACAGAGATGGTAATGATCGCTAGTGATGTCATGATATCTGCGTCCCTTCTGCTTGCTTTGAGAAATGTTTCACCAGTGCTTTAATCTCAACGATCAGGAAATTCAGCAACATAAAGATGCAACCCACCGGAAAGACAATATAGATATACTGCACCGGAACCTGTAAAACGCTGGTCACCCGGTTGATTTTCGCCATTGTGGAAATGTAGTTGAATCCTTGAACTGTCATATAAACCAGTACCGCCACTGTCACCAGAAAGATCATAACATGGACAGCTGTTTGAATTTTTTTCGGGAGCGAATCGACGATAATTTCAATTGCGATATGACATTTTTTTCGGAACGCAACACTCCCGCCGAAAAACACCGCCCACACGATCAGCGTTGCCTGAGCCTCTTCCAGCCATGTCAGTGGATCGCTGACAACGTATCTCATGACAACCCCGAGCACCGTCAGCGCGACCAGAAGTACCAAGCTCAAGCCTGCGACGATATAATCGAGTTTCAGATACTGCCGTAATGATTGCTCTTGGGTTGTCATGAGTCCACGTCCTTATTCGAATCGGTTTTTATCGTTTATCTCATTCCTTGCTTTTGATAATCGTCTGAACCTTTTCATACAGGCCCGGAGTCCAGTTCTTACTCATTGTGGTGTAGAACGACTTCGCTGCGTCTTTCCATTCATCATAATTTGCAGCCGTAATCGTTACCCCGGACTTGGCGAACACATCAAGCAGTTCCTTTTCCTTTTCGGCTGCAAGTTTGTTCTGATAGACGCCTGCTTCGTGGGCCGTCTTCATCAGCAACGTCTGCTGCATAGGTGTCAGGGAATCAAAGAACGACTTTGCACAGACGACGATATTGATCGTCTTGTTGTGCGCATCCATCAGCAAAAACTTCGCAATTTCCTGATACCGTCCGCCATACAGGGTCGTCAGCGGATTTTCAAGCCCGTCGATAGTCCCATTCTGCAAAGCCGGATACACATCCCCTAGCGGCATCGGCGTCGGAGACGCGCCCAGAGCCTGCCACGACTTGATAAACGTTTCAGCCTGAACGACGCGAATCTTCTGTCCCTTCACATCAGCCGGATGCGTCACGAGTGTGCGGGTCAATGTGTTTCTGTCACCGTATCGCCAGTTCGTCGCCAGAACCTTAATGTTCTTTTTCTCCAGCAGTTTTTCCTGTTCTTTAAACCACTTGCTCTGGTACACCCGTTCGACGTCATCCCAGTCTTTAAACAGGTACGGCCCCATCAGGATCTGAAGATCTTTCACACCGAGATCCGCAAACGGAGCGACATCTGTTGAGGTGATCACCGACTGTCCGGTGACTACCTGATCAATCGTATCCTTGGTCGAACCGAGCTGATCGGACGGGAACACATTGATCTTCATCGTCCCCTTGCTCTGTTCTTCGAGAATCTTTGCCCAGTAGACGTGCGCCTTGCCATATGGCATATCGATTGTAGGCCCGAAGCCTGCGTCCATCACAATTTCTTCAGCGGCGGCATGTCGAATACCAACCATCGTTAGCGCACAAAGCAAAAACGCTGTAATTGTCCTTTTCATAGGATCTCCCTTCACTGCAACTGCGCCCATTTAAACTATATCTTCCTCATAAAGTTGAGGCCATTAATAATCGCTGTTCTTTCCCCTTTTGGGTTGAAACATTCCATCGACACGCTTTTGTCATAACCGATATCGTCCAGCGCATTGACCAGTGCTTTAAAATTAAATGTCCCGGTTCCCGGCTCCAGTCGTGTATTGTCCGCCAGATGCACATGCCCCAATATTCCTTTGAGGCGGGCGACACTGGTATACACAGACGTATCTTCAATATTCATATGAAACGTATCGATGTGAATTTTGACATTCGGATGGTTGATTGTTTTTATCAGTCTGGCCATTTCGGGAATGCTGTTGTAATACATCAACTCATAACGATTGATGGTTTCGAAAACGAGATCCACCCTTTTATTTCCTGCATATTCGATAACCGGCGTCATATTTTTCAGTAAAAGTTTTTCGTACTCGTCAAGTGGGAGATTTTGCGTATTCTTACCGCGGATGCTTCCGAAGATCACTGCCGCGCCAAATTCTTTCGCCAGATTGATATAATGAAAAAGATGATCCTGCGACTTCCAAACTATTTCCTGATCGTCACTCGTTAGCGAAAGCCCGTATTTTCCGCAGGAAAGACCAGTGCCAATTGCTGAAATCGCCAGCTGATTTTTGATGACATACTTCACTTTATGAACGTCAATTCCATCAGGATCTGCAAGATGAATCTCGACGCTGTCGGCCTTCACCTCCAATGCTTCCTGCAGATTTTCATACAAATTTCCGCTTCGCAAGCAGGGATAATTCTTCACATCGCCAACAACGATCGTGTATCCGTACTTCATCATCTGCCCACCTTCACCTGACTGCAGTTATGCGAAATTCACTAGCACCTTCAGCAACTTGTCCTGATTTTCCGCCAACGTTTTGAATGCGACGTCGGCCTGATCGACCGGATATTCCGCTGAGATGATTTTCTCCACCGGAAAGACACCATCCTTGACCTTGTCAATAAGCTCAATAAAGTCTTCCTTCAGAGCGTTTCTGGAGCCGAGAACATTCAACTCTTTTGTCTGAATAATCGAGTACTTGAAATCAAGCGAGGTTTTTCCGATCCCTACAACGACGACCGTCCCCATAAATGCCGCCGCGTTGATGCAATTCTGATATGTCATCGGAAGTCCGACACACTCCAGACAAACATCAAACCCTTTCCCGCCAGTCAACTCCTTCACCCGCGCATCGAAATCTTCGCTCTTGCTGTTGATCACATGATCGGCGCCAAGCTCCTTGACCTTCGTCAGTCGCATGTCGATCAGATCGCTGACAGTAACCTCAGCGCCCTGCCCCTTCGCCGCCAGAACTGCAAGCGCACCGATCGTGCCCGCACCGACTACGAGAACTTTGTTGCCTTCACGCACGCCAGCGCGCTTAACGGCGTGATAACTGATGCAGAACGGTTCGATCAGCGCCAGTTTTCGCGCATCAAGATGCTTGCCGTCATATACCCGCTCAACCGGCATGCTGAAATACTGCTGAAAAACGCCGTCGCGCTGTGCACCCAGGGTTTCATTATGTTCGCAGCAGTTGACAAATCCCCGCTCGCACGAATAGCATTTGCCGCAGTTGTAGTAAGGATTGCCGGTCACAACCATGCCCTTTTCGATACCATAGGCATTTTCATCAACGTCAATCACGACCGCCGAAAACTCATGTCCCGGAATCCGCGGATAGGACGAGTAGAGAAATGTTCCCCGATACGTCCCCAAGTCACTGCCACAAATACCGCCGTACATAATTTTCAGCAGAGCTTCCCCTGGCTTTCTCTCCGGCATCTGGACATCTGTTTTCAGCAGCACCGATTCCGGCTCTTGGATCACAACCTGTTTCATCTGGCGCCCCTTTTGTGAAGTTTTCGACTTTTATTCGCCTTGTTGTAT
>QKHZ01000026.1 GCA_003249795.1 bacterium
GCATGTGGTGGAAATATGTTCGACAACTGGATCGCAAGAAAGGAAGTTGGTCTCTTTATTCAATACTCAAATAATGCCGACAGCATTGCCGGCAATCACATCCCCGTTCGGCGTTGTCTGATCTTCATTCGAGTAATTTGTCCAAAGACTCGCCCCGTTTTCAAAAACGGTTTCGGTCAGTGTTTCCGAATGACGAATAAAGTTCGATATCCGCTCGGTCGAAAGCCCCTTCACTTTTGCATAGATATCGTCAATATCCTTGATCGCCTTGACCGTTGCAGACAAGTCGGAAGGATCTTTTGAACAAAGCAGATCCTCATCCCAGCCCTCACTCTTGGTCAACCGCCTTGTGAAGATCTGATGGAAATACAATAATGGAATCCCGCCATACGCCAAATTTTTCAGAAACAACCGGTCGCCGGATTTTTTATTGATTGCACCGCGATATGTATTATACAGCAGGTACCCGTGCCACACGACAGGAACGAGCGGGATCTCCTCGTCAAGGTACTCAGGCAGCCCGTCGCTGCCCGCAAGCGAAAACGCCCGGTCAAGCTCAGGCAGCGCCCAGTCTCTGGCGCCTTCCGAACTGATCGAACCGAATGTGTCGTGCGCAACCCTAAGCGTTTTTTTCCACCACTTGGCGTTCTCCTCACGCGTCATCGGATGGTCGGACGAATAACACTTGGTCAGCTGCGCGACCGTCAGGACATCGATATAATACGTTCCCTGCGGGTTCAACCGCTCTTTGACTTCGCTCATGTTTGTTTCTGCGTAATGCTTGTGCGCCTGCGATGCGCACATCTGACGAGCTTGGCCTGCGCCCCAGATCCCGCCGAGAAGATCGCCCCCTTCATGCGTGACCTGAACCGTATCGTGATTGTAATTTCCTGCGACGGAATAGCAGTCAAAGTAATTATCATGAAGGCTGAGCGGATATCCTTTCTGCTGACAGTACGTGATCGTTTTCTTCAATTCATCCTCGCCGCCAAACGCCTCTTCCACCGGAAACAGCTGCGGATACGCACCGTCATGACCGCCGAGATTCCAGCCGACAAGGCAGAACTCAGCATCCTGAATCCCCTGACGCGCAAATTCATCCGCAACTCGACGGACATCGCTGAAAGTCATGTACACATTGATCGGCGCGGTGTTCGGTGTATCCGGATCGTCAACCTTGTCCTGCAGCGGCCGGACTCCCATGCGGAAGCGAACGCAAAGACTGCGCGAGGATTTTTCAACCACCTTGTTCGTTTTGATTTTTTCTTTTAGCGTTTTGATGGAACCGGCTTCAGCCATCACATCCCGGTAGCATTTCGCCGCCTCCACCCAGCCCTGCGTAATCGCATGATAAACAATGACAATGTTTCCCGCATATGGCATTTCGTCCGGATATTCGCGGATTTCAAAGTCAGGAAAAACCGTATACACATGCTGCTCGCCCCAGTTGGTTCTGATGCGCAGCGTCATGTCAAAGCGTCCGTCAATCACCGTCGCCGCCACACCGCGGCCGGTTTTCTCCTGACAACCGAACAGGGAAATATCGGCGTCAGACCCGCACG
>QKHZ01000289.1 GCA_003249795.1 bacterium
GCGATCCGGTATTCGCTGGTTGACCGTCCGCGCCGTTTTTGGATCGGCTCAATGGCGCTGCGGGGCCTTGCGGTTGTCTTTCTTATTCTCTCGTTATGCGGTCCTGTCTGGCGTACGCAAACGGCAAACATGCACGTGTGTTTTCTGGTGGATGTATCTGAATCGGTTGATCTGGATTCATGTTTACAGGCGTTGAATGAAGTGAAACAAAAAATGGAGTCGCTTGCGTCCGGTGATACGGCAAGTTGTTTTTTGCTCGCATCACACTTGAGGAGTGGCAATCCGGATGAGTTGCAGAAGATGATTGCGGATTGGCAGAAAAATACGCCGGATGCACGGTTTCGGCGGAATACGAATCTGTCGGGCGGGTTGCGTGCATGCCGGTTGCAGTTTCCCGCAGGCGTTGTCCAGCAGGTTGTCGTGTACAGCGACGGGCGCGATACCACAGGCGAGTTGTCTTCGGCATTGGCGCAGCTTCGTGCGGAAGGGATTGGCGTTTACAGAAAACCGTTGCAATCTCTGAAGGAGAAAGAGGTCGCCGTTCTTTCCTGCTCTCCATCGGTTCCGACAGCGTTTCAGGGCGAACGGATCCGGTTGCGTGCAAAGGTCGTGTCGAATTGTGACCAGAAGGCGCAGGTTGTCTTTGTCCATCAGGATGTGGTGCAGGTCGAGATGCAGGTTGAGCTGAAAGCCGGTGTTTCTCAGGATGTGGATTATGAAACCACAGCACAGACCAGCGGGAGGTGTCTCTGGTCGGCGCAGATCCGGGCGGAAGGGGATCACTTTCCGCTGAACAATAGCCTCTCATGTGCAATTGAAGTCGCCGGTCGGCCGCGGGTGCTTGCCATCCATCAGAAACCTGCGGCGATGCGTGCGTTTTCACGTGCGCTCAAGAAGCAGGAAATTGACTGTGATGTCCGGCCGCCTTCGGGATTGCCGCTGACGCTGGAACAAATGCTGACGTTTGACGCGATTATTCTGGCGGATGTTGCGGCGACGGATTTATCGACAGACCAACTCTCAGATCTCAGGCGGTACGTGGCTGATTATGGCGGGGCGCTGGTGATGTTCGGCTCCAATAACAGCTTTGGACTTGGCGGCTATTATCAGACGCCTGTGGAAGAAGTGCTGCCGCTGGTCTCTCGCTATGAGAAAAAGAAGGAGATCGCTTCCCTTGCACTGGCTTTGGTGATTGATAAAAGCGGAAGCATGAGTGGTGATAAAATCGCAATGGCGCGCTCGGCTGCATCGGCCGCTGTCGATATGCTGGGCGAGCAGGACAAGGTCTGCGTGATTGCGTTTGACAGCCAGCCGGTTGAAGTGGTGCCGATTACCTCCGCAGCGTTGCGTGCGAGTGTGAAGTCACGGATCTCGTCTCTGGAGGCCGGAGGCGGGACAGATATGTATCCGGCGATGGAGTATGCCGCCCGCCAGTTGCGCAGCTCTGGGGCTCAGGTCAAGCACATGATCATTCTTGGCGACGGGCAGAGTCAGCCCGGTGATTATGAGCAGTTGGTCGCTGAACTGGCATGGGACAAGGGTACGGTTTCAACGGTCGCACTTGGCGCAGGTGCTGACCAGAATCTGTTACAGACCATCGCAATGATCGGAAAAGGACGGTTCTATGCCACAGACGATCCGTCACTCGTTCCGCGCATTTTCACAAAAGAAACGGCAAACGCCGCAAAATCGGGAGTTCGTGAAGAGCCGTTTTTGCCGGTAGTTGTCACAGATGATCCGATGGGCGGGGCGTTGACCTTTGATGACGTTCCTCCGCTTCTGGGGTATGTTATGACGCGTGCAAAGCCGACGGCGAAGATGATCCTTGTTGCGGAATCGGGTGAGCCGCTGATGGCGGTGGGACGGTTCGGTCTGGGGCGTTCTCTTGCCTTTACCTCGGATGCGACTGAAGCATGGGGAGCCGAATGGACGGAATGGGATCAGTTTGGAAAGTTCTGGTCCCATGCGCTACGGGCGATCATCCGGAAAAAAACGGGAGAAGGCATCCAGATGCTGGATGAAAACCTGCAGGACTGGTACGTGCAGCGGGTTGACGAGGCATTTAATCCTGTGGGTGAAATTCAATGGCAAACGCGTCTGATTACGGAGAACGGGGCAGAATTAAAGCCGGACGTTCACGAATGCGGCACAGGCTTGTACCGGATCAAGCGTCCGGAGGGAAGCAGTCGCGAACAGGGGATGACGCTTTCACTGTTTGATCCAGATCGTGAAGGTTTGCGGATAATCCATGAGCCGGGGCAATATCCGCAGGAATTCCGGTTGGATGCGCAGGCAGCCCCTTCATTCTTGTCACTTTCTGAATATGGCGATGGGCAGGATGAACAAGTGAATGTCCAGAGCAGTAATAGACTGGATAACCTGTTTGTAGTACTGGCACTTATCTGCATGATCGGCGGGATATTCCTTCGTCGCGTCTAGTTTTCACATAATTCCGGTTTACGTTGATTGGTGATTCGTGTTTTAAGGAACTTGTAATTCCTTATGGAATCGGTATTTGATAGATTTTTGGAACTTGGAAATCAAGGGAGACTGCCGTATATTTAAAAATACAGGGAAAGGCCATGGATTCGACTCAAATTTATGGCCGATAATGCCGTTAATAGTGATAAGGTGTGCCGTGTCTTTCGACATGGCGCGTATGTTGGCTTATTAGCGGAAACAGTCGATGATTCCAAATATCATGCGTCTCGAGGATCGGATTGTTCTGGATGCGGCAGGTCTTGTCGATGACCTGAGTTCCGTAACAGATTCTTTGGACGCTGATTCCTCAGACACATCTGATTCACTCGCAGATACATTGACAGACCTCGCTGATGACGGCACCCTTTCCGATTCAGACAGCGATGACGACTCCGACAGTGACAGCGCTTCGGATGACGACTCTTCTTCTGACGCCTCAACTGCAGATGACGCGCTCTCAACGACGGATACCGATACCGATGGTGTTCAGGTGCTGGTTGTGTGCGCAGAACTTGACGATGCGGACGATCTTGTCGCGGCCGCACAGGATGACGTGATCATCGTCATGTATGAAGCGACCGAATCGCTGGAAGAACTGTATGCCGAAATTGCCGAGGCGCTGGACGGGCAACTTGCCGATTCGATTGCCTTTGCGTCCCACTCGGAAACTGACGGTACGTTTTATATGGGCGGTTCGGCGGTCGATGCAGATGCGCTGTCGGATGCTGATATGCTGGCGTTCTGGCAGAACCTGTCGGGGCTGATTGCTGAAGACGGCCGGATTGATCTTTTAGCTTGTAACCTCGCGTCAAACGATGCGGGGCAGGAGCTGATCGCCCAGCTTGAGGCTGTTACCGGTCGGGATGTGGCGGCAAGTGATGATGAAACCGGAAATGTTGACGACGGCGGTGACTGGATTCTGGAAGATGGCAACATTAATCTTGTTGATATTTATTTTGAAGAAGATGAACTTGACGCGGTTGACGGAACGCTAGCGGCTGATACATACTTTTCCGTGGTCAATGTCATCGACGGTTCGATTGACAATCCCAGCTATATGGTCGTCGCCGATATTAACAATGACGGCTACGATGATGTCGTTGTCGCTTCGACGATCAATGATACGATTTACTGGTATGAAAACGACGGCTCCGGAAACTTTACACAGCACGTCATTACGACGGATGCCGACGGCGTGACGTGTATTGCGGTTTTCGACCAGGACGGCGATGGTGATCTTGAAGTCGTGTCCGCCAATGCGCTTGATGGTCAGGTCATCATGTATTTGAATGATGGCAGTTGGACAGAAAATGTGATTACAAGCTCAGCACCAGGCGTGACGGCGCTGGCCACCGCAGACTATAATGGTGATGGCGATGTTGATATTATCTGGAGCTTTTCGTACGAAGGTTACGGTACGTATGTCGGCGGTGCGATCAACAATGGCACATACTTTACGGTTCAGTATTCACTTGTTTCAACCGAGGTGAAGAAGCTGACCAGCATGGCGGTTCTTGATATTGATGGTGACGGCGATCTTGATGTCGCGGCCGTGTCGTATGCCGACCAGATGATTTATCTGTACCAGAATGACGGGACGAATACATTCAGTACATTCACGGCGCTTGCGGGAATAACTGGTGTTGGCTCTGTTGTTGCTGTGGACATTGACGGTGACGGTCTCGACGAGCTTTTGTATACGTCTCGTGCGGATGATGAAGTGGGTTGGGTTGATTATAGTGGCGGCTCGTTTGTGACATATGTGATTTCGACAACGACCGAATCGCCGATGTATGCGATAGCTGCTGATGTCGACGGTGATGGAGATATGGATATCATCGTCGGTTCTTACCAGAACGATACGGTTTTCTGGCTGGATAACGATGGTGGCTCGTATACGGAAAAGATTATTTCAACCACTGCCGATGGCGTTGTTTCGCTAGGCGTCGGGGACTTTGACGGCGACGGTAAGCTCGATATCGTATATGCGCAGATGAATGGTGATGAACTCGGTTGGTACGAGCAAACCACGACGGCTCCGGCAACGATTTCGATTGATAATACTGATAACGGCGATGCGTCTGATGGCGTTACTTATATTATTTCCGAAGATTGGAACGGCACCAGTGACGTGCAGATTCAGATTACGGGCTCGGGTTTTGACGCTTCGACGACTGTTTATCTTGCCGGTGTTGATGTTACCAGCGGCATAACCTATGTGGACTCGACGACGATCATCTGTACGATCTCTGCAAGTCTGGTTGGCACCCTTGATGTCGAGGTGCAAAATGCGCTTGGTGCTTCCGCAACGTATGTGACGATTCCGGATAGCACCACAACCGGGACAGTAACGGATGATTTTTCCGGTACGAATGTCGGCGATGATGACTGGGAAGACTTTTGGGACAGTGTTGCGGATGCGGCGACCTATAGCGGTACGCTGGAGTGGGACGCAACGATTCTCGAATATAATACATATCAGGAACACTACGGCGGAACCGGCGGTTCCGACTGGGATGTCTATAACGATGGTACGACCGACTGGATTACCAATGTAAGTTCGTTTGTCGATTCGACGACGGATGAATATAACGCATACTTCCTGATGAGTAACTACCGGCTGACCGATGGCGTTGTCAGTTTCAGTTTCTACTTCGATTCAAGCAATACAGATAGTGACACAAGCATTTATGTTGTCTTGCGCGCCCAGCACAGCGGCGGCACGACTGCAGACTCCGATCCGGCTAACGATGAAGACGTGATCGACGACTCGGCAGATACGACAAATGTATTTGACTGGGATTCCTATGATTTGAGCGAACTCATCTACATCGGGATCAACCCTGATGGTGACAGTCTGGTTGCGTCGGCTTACTCGGGTGATGTGATCGACAATGGTAATCAGATGAATGCCAATGACTGGAACGGTCTTGATGATAAAGATGGGCCGATTGCCATTTCTCTGGAACACCAGATCACGACCGACACCGTTTATACGATGACAGTGACCCTCGAAGGCAATATCGCGACGGTTGTCATCAGTTGCGCGTCGGAAGGCTGGACCGATACGTATGAGTTGGTTCTTCCTGACTCTGCCTTGTCTGGCGGCGAGTATGGCGATGAAGGTTTTGTCGGGATCATGACGTGGGATTCGGTCGCGTATGTCAGTGACTTTTCTGTTAGCGAACTGACAGCTTCGACCTACACGCTTAACAGTGTCACGACCGGTAATAATGCATTCGGAATCGATAGCAGTGATGGTAGCGTCACGCTAACGGGTACCGATAGCCTTGATTATGAAACTTCGCCTGAATATACGCTGCTTGTCGATGTAGGAAGCACGACAGGCCGGGTTCACATCCAGATCACCAATGTCAACGAGGCTCCGACAAGTGCGGACAATACAGTAACGACGACAGAGGATGTGACCTACACATTCACGTCGTCTGATTTCTCGTACACCGATGTGGATACAGGCGATGTGCTGACGACGGTACGTGTGAATCCGGTTTCCGGTTCTGACGGGATTCTTTATTACGACGCAGACGGTGATGATACCTATGACGCTGGTGAAGAAATTACGTCGGCGACGGATATCGCAATTGCTGACATTGAGAACCTGCAGTTCGTTCCGGATGCAAACGAAACAGGTTCGCCTTATAATGCATTCACTTTTCAGGTGATTGACTCGGGCGGCTTGGCCAGTACGTCATCGTATACCATGACGATCAATGTGACCGATGTCAACGATGCGCCGGTCGCAACGGACAATACCGTTACGACGAATGAAGACGTTACGCTGGTGTTCTCTTCCAGTGACTTTACGTATACAGATACGGAGAGCGATGGTCTGAACGCCGTTCAGATCGTGACGACGACCTCAGGCGCAGGTACGCTGTTTTTAGATAGCGATGGCGATGGCGTGGTCGATTCGGGGGAGACGATAACGGCAGGTCAGATTATCTCCGCGGCCAACCTGAGCCTGATCAAATATATTCCCGCCACCGACGATAACGGCAGCCCGTATGACACCTTTACTTTCCTCGTGCAGGATACGGGCAGTCCCTCTTCTGAATGGAGTGCCGCAGCTGCGACCATGACGATTAATGTGACAGCGGTTGCTGACAATCCGACTGCCGCGAGCAATACTGTGACGACGGCCGAAGATACGGCATATACGTTCGCATCATCTGATTTCGGCTTCGGCGACGTTGATGGTGACACGTTTACATCACTTACGGTTATAACGTTGCCTGCAGACGGAACGCTGTATTTGAATGGAACTGCGGTTGCCGCCAATCAGGTGATTTTGGTTACGGATATCGACTCTGGTCTTCTGACCTTTGTCCCGGATACTGATGAATACGGCACCTCATACGCCAGCTTTTTGTTTAAGGTGACAGATTCAAGCGGTGCGCAGAGTACGTCATCCTATCAGATTACGATCGATGTGACTTCGGTTGCAGACGATCCTGAAGGCACGGATAACGAACTCACGATCAATGAAAATGACGTCCTCGTGTTTACTGCCGCAGACTTTGGCTATAGCGACGGTGATAATGACGCATTTACATCGGTCGTTATCAGCAATCAGGCTTATAGCGGTGCGGGAACAGGAACGCTGTATATTGATAATGACGGTAGTAATACATATACGGCAGGCGATACAATTATCTCGGATGGGGATACAGTTTCCGTTTCCGATATCACAAACGGTGATCTACAGTTTCAGCCGGCAGCCTATAAATCGGGGAACGATTACTATACCTTTGACTTTACTGTCGTCGATGCGACAGGCGCCAGCGACTCGACTGCCAACACGATGACGGTTGATGTAACGGATATCAATTACGCGCCAGTTGCCGGTGGCGGATCGGTCACGACGGATGAAGATGTGACCTATACGTTTACTGTCGCCGATTTCAATTATACAGACTACGACCTTGACGCGCTTGATTCCGTTGTTGTTGTTTCTTTGCCGACGGACGGGATCTTGTATCTGAGTGGCGTCGCGGTCACCTCGGGCCAGACGATTTCCGCAGCGGACATCGCAGCAGGCAACCTGACATTTGTGCCGGATACTGATGAAAACGGAACCCCATATGCGAGTTTCACCTATCAGGTCAGCGATTCGGCTCTTCTTAGCTCGAATGCGACCATGGTTGTGAACGTTAATCCTGTTGCAGACGATCCGGAAGGGACTGATAACTCGGTCTTGTTCCTCGAAAACACTGTCTATACATTTACCGTTTCAGATTTCGGTTACAGTGATGTTGACGGCGATACCTTCACCAGTGTGGTTGTCAGCAACTTCACCTATAGCGGTGTTGGTTCAGGAACGCTTTATATTGATGTGGATGGAAATAATCAATATACGGCAGGAACAGATACTATCATCAATGCCGGCGATACCGTATTGGTCAGCAATATATCGAGTGGTGACTTACAGTTTGAGCCTGAAGCGAACCGGTCCGGTAACAGCTATCTGACATTCGACTTCTCTGTGGTTGATTCCAGCGGTGCTTCGGATTCAACGGCAAATACGATGACGATCAATATCACTGATGTCAATTACGCACCGACGACCAGTGACAACACCGTATCGACGAATGAGGATACGACCTATACATTCGCATTGTCTGATTTTGATTATAATGACGTTGACGGTAATCCGTTTTACGCGGTTGTGGTCATTTCATTGCCGTCTGAGGGAGCGTTATATCTGAGTGGCGTTGCGGTCACTGCCGGACAGACGATTCTGGTTGCGGATATTTCTTCCGGAAACCTGACATTCGTGCCGGATACTGATGAAAACGGGACGCCATATACGACCTTTACATTCCAGGTCAGTGATTCTATGACTACAAGTGGAACGTCGACGATGACGGTTGAAGTGGTCGCTGTTGCCGATGATCCTTCAGGTACGGATAATGAACTGACGATTAATGAAAATGACGTTCTGATCTTTTCCGAGTCAGACTTCGGGTTCAGTGATGTGGACGGCGATACGTTCTATTCGATTATTGTGAACAATCAATCCTATAGTGGTGCAGGGACAGGAACTCTGTATATTGATAATGACGGGAGTAATACGTATACGGCAGGGGACACGATCGTTGCCAACGGGGATACCGTATTGGTTTCGGTTATTTCAAGCGGTGACCTGCAGTTCGCTCCCGCGGCATACAAGTCAGGAGATGATTACTTTACATTCGACTTTACTGTCGTTGATTCCAGCGGTGCTGATGATCCAAGCGCTAACAGTATGACTGTTGATGTGACGGATATAAACTACGCACCTGTGGCTGGTGGCGGGACGGTTACGACAGCAGAGGATGTTTCGTATACCTTTACCGTTGCTGATTTCAACTATACGGACTATGACCTCGACCCGCTCGATTCCGTGGTCATCGTGACGCTACCGACGGACGGGACGTTGTACCTGAACGGTGTCGCTGTGACCGCCGGGCAGACGATTTCCGCGTCTGATATTAGTTCAGGCTATCTGACATTTACGCCGGATACGGATGAAAACGGAACGCCGTACACGAACTTTACCTATACGGTCAGCGATTCGGCGCTTAGCAGTGGTGTTGCGACGATGACGGTCAATGTGACCTCGGTTGCTGATGATCCGCAAGGCACGGACAATGAACTGACGATTAATGAAAATACAGTCCTGACCTTTGCCGCTTCAGATTTCGGCTACAGCGATGGCGACGGTGATACGTTCGACCATATCGTTATTTCAAACATGGGCTATAGCGGTGCTGGAACCGGAACATTGTATCTGGATCTCGACGGAAGTGGTACGTATACTGCCGGTGACACAGTCCTCGCGAATGGTGATTCCGTATCCGCTTCAGATATTGCGTCCGGGCTTCTGCAGTTTGAACCTGCTGCTTATAAGTCAGGCAACGACTATTTTACGTTTAACTTTACTGTTTATGACAGCACCGGCGCAAGCGATCCGACAGCCAATACGATGACGGTCGACGTGACGGATATCAACTACGAACCGGTTACTGCGGACAACGCTGTGACAACAGACGAAGACGTCGCTTATACCTTTACGACCGCTGATTTCAGCTATTCCGACCCTGATCTTGACGCGATGGATGCGGTTGTGATCACGACGTTGCCTGTGGAGGGAACGCTGTATCTGAGTGGTGTTGCCGTTTCTGCGGGGCAGTCAATTTCTGCGGCCGACATCGCGGCGGGCAATTTGACATTCATGCCGGATACGGATGAGTACAGCGCTGCGCCTACCGCTTACACGACCTTTACCTTCCAGGTCAGCGATTCATATACGCTTAGTACGGCCGCGACGATGACGGTTTATGTCGATCCGGTTGATGATGCGCCGACATCGGCTGACAATGCGATCACAATGTTGCAGGATACCGTCTATACGTTCCAGGCATCCGACTTCTCCTATAGTGATGTCGAAGGCGATGCGATGGAGAATATTATCATTACGGTGACAGAAACCAAAGGTGATCTGTTGCTTGACGGTGTGGCGCTGAGCGTGAATGACACGGTAACTCTCGCCGATATCGTTGCTGGTAAGTTGACATACGCGCCGGATGCGGGCGAATTTGGAGTAGACTATACCTCCTTCAGCTTCAAGGTTCAGGAAACTAGTAGTTTGAATCTAAGCAGTATCAATGATTATGTCATGGTGATCAATGTTACCGAACAGACTGTTGCAGACGACACCGAAGAGGACTATACACCCGGAACGGTTGAAGATCCGACCGAAGATGTGGATGATGATATCGTAGAGCCTGATGACGGTGTGGAAGACCTTCCGGACGTAGGTGATGATGATGGAGATCCGTTTGCGGATGACGGCATCGATGATATCCCATCAGATGAAATTCCGGATACGACTGATAGCGAAGATTTTCCGGATGAGCCTGCCGACACGGAGACAGGAACCGAAACGGAAACGCCGGATACCGGTGAGGTCGATCAACAACAACCTGTTGAGACCGTGGTGGATACTACGGGAACGGAAACGCAGGAACCCGATGAAACGTCGGCTTTGGCGGAGGACGTTGCTGAATCCTATACGGCCCCGACAGTCGGTTATGCCTCTGAAGTGGATGCAACTCAGGATATGCAGGATAGCCTGAGTTCCATTCAGAGTAAATTGGATCAGCTGGTTGAACTCGGGACACTGACTGCGGAACAGGCCTCCGGTTATCAGACGTTGCGTGCCGCCAGCAGTCTCTATGAAAAGTATGGCGACCAGTTGACTACGGAAACGATCGGTTATCTCACCCAAGTTTTGAAGATGATGGACCGGACAATCAATGTGGATGAGTTGATCGCCAGAATGCTGGATCCGACCTATGCGTCTTCGCTTCTTGCATATACACTGCCGGACAGCGAAGGTGATGTTATGCTCGGGCCTCTTGTATGGGGACTGAATCAGGCTGCGGATAAGTCGATTGCTTCGAACGAGGCACTTGAGACGGCAACTGCAATTCTGAGCGGCAGCGAATCTCTGACTGCATTACAGCAGCAGCGGATTGAAACGCAGATACAATTGCTGAATGAGGCGAAGACGGATCTGCGCACGGCTCTGGACCAGTTGTTGGCAAAATTGCTGGATCATCACCTGAACGATGAGGATCAGGCAACGCGTGATGCCATCCTTTCTGCTTTGCAATCTGTAGAAGTCCAGACGGGGCGTCTGTCTGAGCAGGTTCGAATTTTGCACGCCGCTGTGGATATGGCTGCGCGGCCATTCGGTAGTTTGCCAGATTTCGGTGATAATGGTGATGAGTTGCAGAGTCAGATTGCCTCCGACCGTGAGTTGGCGACAGAGTTGTTTGATCAGGCTGGCGGTGATGCGGATCCGCTTACGCTGGATGCACTGCAGACGCTTCTTGATTCGATCCGTACGAATTCGGCAGAGTTTGAGCAGAATACGACTGTCAAAGGCGCTGTCAGTGAGATGGTGACAGAGTCTGAAAAGGCGGATGAGGAGTCTTCGTCTCAGCAGGATGAGTCGCCGGATCCCCTTGAGGATATTCCGATTGGGCTGCTCATGCCTTCTGTGGGTGAATCAGCAGATGTCATTGATGCTGAAGATGATTTGATGGCACAGACGCTGTATGCGAGTTAGACGATTTTTATAATACCGATTGATTTTCTATTGAAAAACAAACGACAATAAAAAAAGAGAGCATTCCAACGGGATGCTCTCTTTTTGATGAAAAATGAAAACCGTATTAGCGAAGCAGTGAGTTCAGGAAATCCATTTGCTGTTGCTGTGCAGCGGGATTTTTTGATACCGTTGACTTCTGTTGCGGCTGGCTCTGAAGCAGATTTACAGACGTCATCGGTAATTGGCTGGTCGCGTTTGTCACAGCTGGCGGTTGCATTGCCGAGGTGTCTTCAGGTTCAGCCTGCTGTGCTGCCGGTTGGACGGCGGAGTCTTCTGCGACAATCCTGATGCGTTTGGGCTGGCTGTCTTCATTGCCGTCGCTGGCAATGCATTCAAATTCATAGACGCCAGACTGGATCGGAGTCAGGGTCAATGATTTCTGCCGAGTCGGTTGTTCAAGGATTTCCGGCCCTGAAACCTGACGCCAGACATAGCTGAGTGCGTCACCATCATTATCGGCGCCCTGTGCATCCAGAACAGTCGGGATACCTGTCTTGACTGTCGCTGCTGCGCTCAGATTGACGGTGGGGGCAGTGTTACCGCGATCCACAATGATCGAGACCGGAGTGGGTTTGCTGCGGCGTTTGCCGTCATAGACGGTGAGTTCAAAGGAATATGTTCCTGCTTCGTAGGGAACAAATGACGGGCAGGCTGATCCTTCTTTTCCGAGAGAGTATTTCTTGACATTCGGTCCGCTAACCTGACGCCAGAAGTACTCAAGCGATTGCGATTCACGATCAAAGCTGCGGCTACCGTCCAGACAGATGTGACGTCCGACAACAGCTTTGCTCGGGGCATCGGCAACGGCAACAGGTGCGGCGTTTTGTTCGACAACTTTGATGGTTGTTTCGGCTGAACGGCTGTCAAGTTTGCCGTCGTTAACAACCAGACGGAAGGAATAAGTTCCCACTTCTTCCGGTTGGAAAGACAAAATTCCTTCAACATCGCTGTTGAAGCTGCGGACAAACGGCCCGTCGACCTGTTTCCAGTAGTATTTCAGGCTAGCATCGCCTTGTGCGAGGCTTCCGCGTCCGTCGAGGGATACGGTTGAGCCTAGATCCGCAAAATCCTGCGTTTGGATTACCGCGATCGGTGCGGATTCGGGCATGTCCTGAGGGGTTGTCGCCAGTACTCGTTGCAGGGTGACGGTATGCGGCGCGACGATCCTTGCAACCGGTGGCAGGTTCTTGTCGACAACCTTCAAACGGCAGATAACCGGCTCACTTTTCGAACGTTTATCAGAGACGATCAACTCAAACGCGTAATCGCCTTCCTGCTTGGGAACAAAGGCCAGTTTAGCCGTACGCAGTGATTCCGGCTGCAGGTAAAGCGGGGGGCCTGAGACTTGCCGCCACGCATAATTCAGACGGTCACCATCCTGGTCGAACGAGCGTGTGCCGTCGATCAACACCTTGTCGCCGGGTTCGGCTTCCAGTGATTCCGGAACTTTTGCAAGCGGGGCAAGGTTGGAGCGTTCGACCAAGACTTCGATCACTGCCGGGACACTTTTTGCGCGGCCGTCAGAGACCACAAGCTGGAACCGGTACAGACCGGCCTGAGATGTACGGAAAAACGGTTTCGGTGCACTTGTATCTGAGAGAACGACCTCGGGGCCGCCAACCTGTTTCCATTCATATTGAAGCGGATCACCATCCGGGTCGGCTGATCCCGATCCGTCAAGTTCGACCAATACGGTTGGTTTGTCTTGTGCCAATGCGGTAGAACTGAAGCCATTTAATCCAGCAATGCCGATCATTGCTGCAAGTAGAGACTGTAGCGGCGTCAGTTTCCTGCGTTTGCGTTGCATCATACCCTTCTCCCAGACGATAAACGATCCGTCGGAACATGACGGAACATTTTCATGTCATTTTATCGGCCATTTCTATACGGTTACTGTTGGGAAAATTGCAGGAAATGAAAGTTTTCGGTAAAAGTTGAATATGCTTAACATGTTGTTTATTATGGTGTTGTATTGAGTGTGAGACGTGAGGGATATATTCTGTCTTGAATATAAACTTTCGAAGGTAATCGCCTGTTTGGGGATAAATTATCATAGCTGTTCTGTGCTCGGGGGGATAGACTTATATGTGGAAGGGGTAGCGAAAAATCAAATTCCGGAGAAGAACATGTCGGGCGAAACTGTTCTTGTCGTCGATGATGAACCCTTCATGCGGGAAATTCTGCAGGAAGTGCTTTCTGCTATTTCTTTGCATGTTGAGCAGGCGCAAAGTGTAGGCGTCGCGCGTCAGATGATCCAGAGGTCGATGCCGGATCTGATCATTTCGGACATTAAAATGCCGAATGAATCCGGTGTGGAGCTGTTACGCTGGATCAGGCAGAAAGAACTGAAAATCCCGTTCATTATCATGACAGGCTATATCGATGCGGAACTTACCGCCGAGGCGCTGAACTTGGGCGCGAGTTCGTTTTTGGGAAAACCCATCCGTGGCTCAGCGCTGTGCGAGTCGGTTGAATCTGCGCTGTCGACCGTCCGGATGGCGCAGCGGGAAGAAGAATACAAGCGGAGTCTTCGAAGCCAGCTGGACAGTCTCCGGCAGGAGTATATCGACGAGATTATCCAACATCAAAAACTGTTTGCCGCAACGCTGATGTCGTTTGCCAATGCGATCGACGCTCGTGATCGCTACACGCATATGCATTCTGCCAACGTTGCAGAATACTCGGTCGTTGTCGGTCGTCAACTCGGAGCAAGCCGGGATTTTCTCGAGATGCTTGACATGGCGGGTCACCTGCACGATATCGGTAAAATCGGAATTCCTGAACATATCCTTCTCAAACCCGGCCGGTTGACTGAGGATGAGTATGATGTTCTCAAGGGGCATCCGGAGATGGGGGCTAAGATTCTAGCGCCGCTTCCGGCGATGGAGGATGTTATCACTGCGGTGCGTTATCATCATGAGCGTTTCGACGGTACGGGCTATCCAAAAGGGTTGCGCGGTGGTGAGATTCCTCTTGCTGCGCGGATCATCTCGGTGTGCGATGCGTTTGATGCGATGACGACCGACCGGCCATACCGCAAGGCGCTCAGTCCGGTTTCTGCTTTGAAAATTCTGAATAATGAAAGAGGCGGTCAGTTTGACTCGGGAATTGTCGATGCGATTGTGAAAGCGTTTCAGACATCGGAAAAGTATGCCCCGATGTTTTCGGTAGCCGAATAGCCGCGCTGTTTCTGTTTATATTTTCCCTTATTCGTATCATGGCGTATATACTGCGATGCTTTCTTTTGATGGGCAGGGAGGGCTCAGAGTTCTTCGTCAGCATTTTCCGCCGTTGCAATCAGCGTGGGCATGTGGATGACGGATTGGTGCGGGCGCTGGTCTGTCAGTAAAAACCGCAGGAGAATATCCGCCGCTTCCTGTCCCTGACGAATCGGTGACTGGGTGATGGAAAAATCGATCTGCCCGCTACGGAGTGCCGCGCGTGTTTTGGGTGTCAGGTCGTATCCGATCAGGTGCGGCATCAGTTTGTTTTTTTTTAGGTAGCCTGCAGCTTCACCGACAGACGAGTCCCCAATAAAAATCCCGGCTGTTTTGGGGCTGATATGTTTTTTAAGAACATGTGTCGCTTTCTCGTGTGTACGCAGGACCGTGTGTAACCGGTAGTGGGAATCATTGTGAAAAACACGCAGAAATCCTTCGACACGCTGGTCAGAGTGCGAGTTTTCTTCTGCGGTTCGGGTCAGTAGGATCTCGCCGCCTTCAGGCATGACCAGTTTCATGAGACGTCCTGCAAGCAGTCCGCTTCGGACAGAGTCTTGTCCCAGAAACGCAAGCGTGCCTTTTTGCGCAGGCAGGGGAGTGTCGAAGACAACATGCGGTAGCTCTGGCATTTTGCTTAGAAACGGCATCACCTCCTGCCAGAGGATACCGGTCAGGATCATTCCGTCAATGTGCAAGTGTTTGAATTTATTGACTGCCCTTTGGATTGACGCCGGTTGGTAGCGGTCGAAGTGATGGTACATGCATTCGACACCAAATGATGCATAGTTGCTGGCGGTTTGTTGAATTCCCCGTAACGGGTCGTGCCAGTAACCGGCGTCATTGTCTGGCTTCGGCATGAGTACGGCAATATGCAGTGGTTTCTTGCGCGATAGCGCGCGTGCGTGTGGGTCGGGGCGGTAGTCGAGTTCTTTTACTGCGGCAAAGACGCGCGTGCGGGTGGATTCGGCGACCCTGCCGCGCCCGTGCAGGACACGGTCAACGGTGCCGATGGATACTCCGGCTTTCGCCGCGATTTCTTTAACGGTAGCCATCGAGAAGTTAACCCTTCAGTTGTTTCGCCGGAAAAGAGTGAAAAATACACTTGCGTGTACGTACACGCATGGTATATTCAGTGTACACAGGTACCATGGAATAAACAAGTGGATTCGGAAGAAAAAGAGCGGGTGACAAACCGCAAAAGGGGATGCAGATGGCTGGTAAACGCTATTCGGTCGGAGTCGATTACGGGACAAGCAGTGTGCGCGCAATTATTGTCGATGTGGCAAATGGCAATGAGCTGGCGCAGTCTGTCTATGCGTACCCGAGCGGAAAAGCCGGGATTCTGCTTGATCCGAAAGATCCTAATGTCGCCCGTCAGAATCCGATGGACTATATCGATGGGTTTATCATGTCAGTAAAAGGCGCTTTGAAGCAGGCGGCGAAGAGTAAAGGTTTTCATGCGACGAATGTAATCGGTATCGGTGTGGACACGACAGGCTCGACGCCGATGCCGGTCGATCAGAATGGCATGCCGCTGATGATGCAGAAAAAGTTTGCCAAAAATCTGGCGGCTTACGCGTGGCTTTGGAAAGACCACACTTCACACGAAGAGGCTCTTGCGATTATGGAAAAAGCGAATGGCAAGAAACTTCCGTATCTGGTGCCATATGGCGGGGTTTATTCCTCCGAATGGTTCTGGTCGAAGATCTGGCATTGTCTGAAAACGGAACCTGCTGTTTTTGATGCGGCCTATTCGTGGGTTGAGTTGTGCGACTTTGTGCCTGGATATATCACAGGCAACCTTGATCCGCATACCCTCAAACGCTCGGTCTGTGCGGCAGGTCACAAGGCGATGTTCAGTGAGAAATGGGGCGGCTTGCCGAATAAGAAGTTTTTAAAATCACTTCACCCGAA
Organism: bacterium; assembly: GCA_003249795.1. Classification (GTDB taxonomy): domain Bacteria; phylum Planctomycetota; class SZUA-567; order SZUA-567; family SZUA-567; genus SZUA-567. The sequence goes on from QKHZ01000289.1 coordinate 16,795, forward strand.
ACTGGCTGCGCTGCGTGATCGGTTGTATGACGAGACGTTTACCTCAAGCGATGTGGCCGGCATGCTGACTGAGCAGATGGCAAAGAAAACAGGGCTGCCTTCGGGGATTCCGGTCGGGGTCGGCGCAATCGATTGTCATCACGGATCGGTTGGTGCAGGCATCGGCCCGGGGATTATGGTCAAGACGATGGGCACGTCGACGTGTGACTGTCTGGTCGCAGAAAAAGTGCCGGAAACAATTGAGGGAATCTGCGGCATGGTTCCGGGATCAATTGTGCCGGGGTTATGGGGGCTTGAGGCGGGGCAGTCGGCGGTGGGCGATATTTTCAGCTGGTTCGTGCAGGCATTTTTTGCGGAAGAAGGAGCGGCCGCGCACGTCCGGCTGACAAAAGAAGCGGCGAAGCTGAAGCCGGGGCAGAGCGGGTTGATCGCACTTGACTGGAATAACGGTAATCGCAATATCCTTATGGATCCACGTCTAACGGGGCTGCTGGTCGGTCAGACATTGCACACGACAGCGGCGGAGATTTATCGTGCGCTGATTGAAGCAACCGCATTTGGCGCAATGACGATTGTTACCCAGTTTGAGCGGCACGGCGCGAAAGTGAAGGAAGTTGTTACCTGCGGCGGCATAGCAGAAAAGAATCCGATGCTGATGCAGATCTACGCCGATATCCTCAACCGGCCGCTGCGGATCAGTCGCTCGTCACAGGCTTGTGCTTTGGGTGCGGCGGTGTTTGGTGCCGTCGTCGGCGGTGCGTATAAAACCACGCCGGATGCGCAGAAAAAGATGACGGGGCTCAAAAAGGAAGTCGTTGCGCCGAATCCTGCGAATGTGAAGGTTTATAAAAAGCTGTTCACGCTGTACCTTCGCCTGCATGATGCATTCGGGAAAAAATCATATGCAGGTTCGATGCAGGCTCTGATGAAAGAGTTGCTGGAAATCCGCGACTCCGCGCGTGCGGGAAAATAATTGTCCTGTAATTTATGCGGTAAATTGATATTCAATAAGAATGTCTCTTGTTGTTGATGACAGGTTTATCTCGCTATGTATAGCTTATGTTCGCAGAGATACGAATAGACTTCGGGCGTTAAGCTCTCGGGGCAAGGCGCATGAATATCCTGAATCTGCAGTTTTAAACGGACGTCTGTGCTGGAAATATCGTGCGCAGGGCAGGGAAAACGTCCGGCTTGCAGAACAGACCCGTCTTCACGACTTAGTCCTTGCGGCGGGGTGACTGAAAAGTCTTCGGGCAGCGGACAGCCGGGACGGTCGGCAACCAGCGGCGGCGCAATCGCCAGGATCTCTTTCGCATTTTTCCACAGTCCGAAATCGCTTGCCATATCCGCACCGATAATCAGGCGGAACGCTACCGACGGGTATTGTGCCGTCAGGATCTCAAGCGTACGGACGGTATAGCTTTTTCCTGCCAGTTTCAGTTCAACCGGATTCACACTGATTCTCGGGTCATTGCCTGCAAGTAACGTTGCCATCGCAAGACGGTGTTCGGCGGCGGTGATCTGTACACCGATTTTATGGGGCGGAGTATTCGCCGGTATCAGCCAGACGGAGTCAATCTGTCCGCTGTCCAGTGCAGCGAGTGCGAGGGCGAGATGGCCTTTGTGCGGAGGGTCGAACGTTCCGCCTAACAGCCCGATCCTGCTGCCAGCCGGGGGAGACAGGTGATTCAGTCTGTTTGCAGATGGTTCTCTCATGGCGAGGTCTCCTCGATGATGGTGGACTCTGCGTCGTTTAATTCCGGCACTTGTTTATGTGTTACGGCTGACACCTTTTTGCCTTCGGAATACATCGGTTTATTCTCATGAAGAGTGTCTAGTGCGGTTTTTAACTCGTTTATCGGGATTCCGCTGTCCTGTTGGGTTTGCAGGTTGGGAAGTTGTGCTGCTAAAAACTTGGCAGCATTCTCTCGACCCATTTTATCCAGTAAGCAGAGAGTTTGCGCAATGAGTGTGCCTTGCGCATGTGCTTGGTCTTGGTTCATCTGCTTGTTGTTCCAGACGATGCTGCAGGCCTGCAACGTCTTGCCGTGCAGGGCGATTTCCCGGTGGGTGAACTCCCATGAGCGTGAGTCGTTCTCATGTTCTGTTGATTCGGTTGCGTCTGTTTTTTGTGTATTATCCGTTTTTTCTACTGCAGTATTGTCATAGTAAATCGTTCCAGGCAGCGTTACCGTGTGGTGAAATGATAAATGCGGCGACAGAGGGAATAGTTCGATCTCCGCAATTGCGTACGCGCCGAATGCTTGGGGCAGAAGCTTGTCGATTGTCATATAAAACCCGATAGACGAGCCATAACGTTTTCCGATGGCGTCTTGCAAAGCGCTGCCGAATCCGCCTTTTTTTAACTTCTTATATGTTAGCGGAGAGCCTTTGCCTGACTTTGGTTGAGTCATTTCGCGCAGCTTTTGATCCAGCAGATTTTTGAACAGGTCCTCATTATAATCCGCTCCTCCCGGCAGTTGTTCCGGCTCGACGGTTAATCCGATTTTCCTGCCTTCTTCGGATAATGTTTTGCGCCACCAGCTTGCTTCCTGAGAAGCCGAGAGGTGCTGACTGCGGATATCCCATAACTTGTCGTATAATGTCAGTCCGAGTCCCCGAACCTGTACACGGAAGAATTGTTTCAAGGGAGTCAGTTCATATTCTTCTGCATAGATGTCGTCACAGGCTGTGAGGAATGTTTCAATCAGAAGGTTCAGCAGCCTTTCTGCCGCCTGTTTTCCGCCCTGATGCGTCAGAATGTCATCAAAGCGTTCTTCATATAAATAGGCTGTTGCGATACCGATGTCGTAGGACTTTGCCGAGACATGATTTTGTGCAACCAGCTTGGTGCTTTCTGTTGTCTTGTAATAGTCCGAAGGAATCTCATGATCAAACTCGCCTGCGAGATCGATTTCTGCATCGCTAACTTTGACATCATCGAATTCGCTTTGCGGTTTTGCTGTGAGGTAGTTTGATAAACGTACGTTGAAGTCAGGGAATTTCTTGTTTGGTGTGCCGCTGAAAACCGTCTTCCGTTCGGTGATGCCATCTACCCGCATTGTGGTATGAGCGTCCATTGCAATATCAGGTGCGCATCCGGTTGCTGCAAGCAGGAGCGAGACGATTGCTGCCAAACGCATGATGAAATTCACGAATATGTCTCCATTGTTCGTTTTTCAGACTTTTTATGTATCTGAAACCTAGTGTATCCGGATTGCGGAAGGAGTGCAATTACTGAAAATAGCGATTCTGCTTGACGTCTGGAGATTTTCCTTGAAAATGCTTTTAAAACCTGCGGTTCTGTCGGTTGTCCCAAGTGTAGACACGGCAGAGAATATGGGAAATATTGCAGCAAACAGGAGTGTACGGTGAACGCGATTTTTTTGGGGATGGAAGAGCATATCGGGAATGTTTACGCAGCAGGCCGTATGGATCAGGTTCGCCAGCGGGTTGAGGCGCTTGACCAGATTGTTTCGAAAGATGCATATCTTGCCGGAGGAGTGGATCTGTCTTCGGTGAAATATGTTTTTTCGACTTGGGGGATGCCGAATCTGACAGAAGACGAAATCGCGAAAATGCCGAATCTTGAAGCGATTTTTTATGCCGCCGGCAGCGTTCAGAATTTTGCCCGTCCGTTTCTGAATAAAGGTATTAAGGTCTTTAGCGCGTGGGCGGCGAATGCCGTTCCTGTTGCAGAGTTTACCTTGGCGCAGATTCTACTTTCCTGCAAGCGCTATTTTCTGAATGCTGCCGCCTGTAAAAAACCTGAGCGCCGTCAAAAAGGGGACCTTCCGCGTGGGAAGGGAATCTTTGCAGAGCCGGTGGCGCTGATCGGCGCGGGGATGATTGGGCGTAAGGTTATTGAACTCCTGAAACCTTTCAGTCTTGATATTCTTGTTGTCGACCCATATATGCCTGATGCTGCGGCGGCTGATTTGGGGGTAACCAAGGTGTCGTTGGAAGACGCATTCAAAACAGCGTATGTCGTAAGCAATCACCTTCCTAATCTTCCCGCGACCAAAGGAATGCTGACAAAAGAGCATTTTGCTTCGATGCGCGAGGGAGCTACGTTTATCAATACGGGGCGTGGTGCGCAGCTGAATGAGGAGGGAATGCTGGATGTTCTTGCAGAGCGGCCTGATCTGACAGCGTTGTTGGATGTGACAGACCCTGAACCGCCACTTTCCGAGTCGCGTATTTATACGCTTCCGAATGTTTTTCTAAGTGGCCATATTGCGGGTTCTCTCGGAAATGAGGTGGTGCGTATGGCAGATTACATGATTGCGGAATTCGACAGTTATAGCCGCGGAGAACCATTACAGTACGAGGTTACACTGAAAATGTTGGAGACGATGGCGTAAATTTTCGAATAAGTTTTGCGTATTTATAAGTCGTGTTCCTTGGCCGATTGTCGAGGAATTTCGAGTGATTTTAGAAATTCTCTTGATGCGTGTCACGCTGATATTTGATTGATTTATTGAAAAAGCTTGACAATGTGGAATTGCTGACTATAGTAGGACGGATACGAAAAACGAGATCGCGGGGTGGAGCAGTCTGGTAGCTCGTCGGGCTCATAACCCGGAGGCCGTAGGTTCAAATCCTGCCCCCGCTACCAAATGATTAAACAGGGCCGTATAGAGGCTGATTTTCACGGAACGTGTGTGTGGATCGGCCTTTACGGCCCTGATGTATTTCTGCAGCATCCCTCGCTTCTCCTCAATGGTCGCCTCTTTCAGCACATTTTCCAATGAATCCAGTGAATCCAGTGCAAGTCTCGCTCTCATCCGGATTTCCTCCATTTTCGGCAGCTCCGGCACCGCATTTTCAGTCTTTGCCAGCTCCAGCTCGATTTCCTGCAGCTCTGCGGCGTAGGTCTTCGCCTGCTCGTATAGCCCGAGGTTTTCCGCTGTTTCCGGATCCAGCTTTGAAAGATGGTCGCGGATATAGGCGATTTTCTGGTCGAGTTCTGCCATCTGCTGCTGCAGACGCTTGCGTGAGCCAGCGTCACCGACCGTCAGCTTTTCAAGCTCTTCTTTAATGTAGGCGTGAAGCGTTGCGTCATTACGCAGAAACGACAGATCCTGCCGGATAAAATCAAGCGCACCGTTCTCGACGACATCAGCCGGAATGCTGAAGCGCTTGGGGCAGGCGGTGTGATCGCCTTTATGGTGGGTGACGCAAACGTAGTAGCGCTTGGTTGTGCGGTTGCCTTTGCCGCTGCGGTTAGTGAAACCGACCATCGCGCCGCCACAGACACCACAGGTGAAAATTCCCGTCAGCAAATATTCAGAATGCACAGTTTTGCCAATGACTTTTTTATACGCTTCTTTGCTCTCACCGCGCAGCTTCTGCACGGCGGCAAATGTTTCCTTGTCGATGATCGCAGGCCACGCATTTTCACAGACAATATAATCGTCTTTAGCTCGATACTCCAAACCCTCATCCGAGCGCTCCTGACTTTGACCCGACTGATAGCGGTGCCACTTGCTTTCGGTGCGTTTGTTGTAGACACAGTCGCCGGTGTAGCTGGCGTTCTCCAGAATGGCGTGAATCGATGAGGGAGAAATGACTGTGCCGCGTGCAGTCCGGAAACCTTCCTTACGCAGCCACTGGCAGATCCGCCGGATTGGCATCCCTGTAGCGTAATCGTCAAAAATACGTTTCACTGCACCCACGCGGTCGTCCGACGATAACGTCAGCGTGCAGAATTCATGCTCCTGCTTACAATACCGCCGTCCTTGCGGAAGGTGATCCAATTCCTCGCCGGTTTCTGCATGCAGAATCAGTTGCGTCTTATCCGGCAGGTCGCGGACAATGCGGCTGGGTTTGCCGTCGGCATCGAGAATGAGCCGGTCATAGCCAAACGGAATGGGGCCTCCCGGCCAGCAGCCTTTTTTCACCCGACTGACCAGCCCGCGCATTGTGTCGCGCGAGAGTTTGCGCAGATAATCGCCGTTCTGGTAATGCTCGACATAACCCAGTAACCCACCAGCAAACGAGCGGTCGGCTTCCTGACCTGTGGCGGCATAAATGACACGTTTTCCCAGCTCCATCAAACGTCGCTCCAGAAGAAGGCCATCCAGCGGATCTTTCGGACGCGCCAGCCGGTTCCGATCCCAGACCAGCACACCGTCAATGGTTTTGCCTGCTTCAATATCTGACATCAGACTGACAAGGCCGGGACGCTCCATATTGCTGCCGCTGATAGCGTCATCCTCATAAATCCGGATCAGCGCCCAGCCCTGGGACTTTGCAAAGGCACGAAGTTGCTCCTTCTGTTGTGAAAGACTTTCTTCCTGCTTGTCAGTCGAGCGCCGGACATAACCAAAGATCTGCTTCATCGTTTTCTCCCATAAACTGATTCTTCACATTGTATCACGTTCAGGTTTTCCACCAAGTAAACACACCGCTACAAGCGAAGGGTTATTCTGATTCTTCAAACTCACCGCCACAGCGGCAGAGAGGCGTACCGACTTGATCGAGCCAGATGCGTGTGGTCTGCACAATCATTCCGCACTGACCGTTATTGCACCGCAGTTTCAGGTGGCGGTTGCCCTGCCGTCTTGGCGCAGGATCAGCAACGAGCTGTGCATGCGGGTAGGGGCCGATTTGTCCGGTCATACCTTTCAGCGTTTCCACAAGCTCGTCACTTGCCTGCGTGTCCCGCATTCTTCCAGTCAGTCCGCAGGCAAGGGCAACGTTACGAAATTGCCCACGATGCTTACATTTCAAACCGACTGCGGCGTGAATACATTCATGCAAAAGCACATCACCCACGCGCAGTGGATCATCGATCTCAGGTGAGATGAAAATCTCATACGTATGATCGGCACTGGATTCAGCGGCAAAACACTGGCCAATTGCTTTTGCTTTCCCCTTGGGCCAGCCGCAGGAAAAACGGCACGGCGGTAGTTTTGGAGCAAACGTTCCGTTAAAGAAAACACCCGCGAAAATATCTACCAATGCATTCAGCCAATCCTCACGTGTGGAAAAGAGAAGTTCTTTCTGCATGGTTTGTCCTTTCTGTTGAAACTCATCCTCTTTGGTGAGGGATGTCTTCCATCAAAATTTAGCCGTCGACTTTCTTGAAACTTTTTTTTGCCTCATCCTCTTCGGAGCCGGGCGTGCCTTCACAAGAAGCAGGTACGCACGGAATCGATGAGGATGGCGGTTCAAGGCAAAACATGGTTTCAAGACACCAAGGCGGCGCATACCCGTCGCAAAGACGGGTAACCTATTTCGGAGAAGCAGAAAAGCAAAGCGATGTGACAGAAGCGAAGTCTCTGGCGCGCTGGTTTGCCTGCTTCGGTGATTTTTCGGCAAGAAAAATCTAAACAAGAGCGTGGAGAGCAGGGGATTGTTCTATTCTCCCCACGCTCTATTCATAAATCATTCGTCACAAACTAATGAGTGCAGCGAATGCGATTACCGTAGTGCTTGCATTTTAAGCTTGCGAAAATAGACCATGTGACACACCCACGAGCAGCGCGAGTGCAAAAGATACAGCGGCTGCGGTTACGCTTGCGTGTAAGCGATCAAACGCGCTGCGTTTGGAGATTGGACGGAGCCGGGCCGGAGGCGACGGACGAGCTCACTAACGCACGCACAATTTCCTGCATGGGGCTGTAATGGGTAACACCAGCCCCTGTAACAACAGACGGAAGCAGATCCGACACAGCTTCCTCCGGAATCGAACACTCCTGCCGAAGCGCTTTGTCATTCCAGTTTTTCCAGAAGGATTTTACTTTGTCCGGATCTGATAACTGTTTGAGTGTTGCTGCATATAAAAACGAAGCCACTTTCTCTTTCCATTTTGGATCATCCGGCGTCAATGGCAGGTCAGACTTCAGAATTGCAGACTGCCCGCAGCCGATGGCCTGGGATAAATGATCTTTGGCTTCCCGCTTGATTGAGGACTGAATGCGCGAAACCGTTTTTGCCGACTCCCCAAACGCGCGTGAACACGCACTTACTACCGCCAGCCAGTTGCACCTCCTTCTGTACATGGCTGTATCTTACGCGCGATACTGCGTGCAATCAAACTCGCTACTATCCGGCGAATCAGCTCCTGATCGGCTGACAGGTCATGACGGAGTTCGCTCGAGTCACAGTCAATCGACCACGCAGGTTTGCTGTTATTTAAGCTGAGTTTTTTTGCATTCGTTTTCCATACCGTTTGTATATACGGCAGGAAATGTGGTTTGGCGGGGACATCAAACGGTTTGTTTTGTGTCCCCCTCTGTTACGGGGTTCGGGTAAACCGGCAGATTGTTTTCTTGTGGCGGGCAATCATGCGCTTCACGTCCGGTGTGTACTCATCAATCGGAAAGATATTGTCTGGCCCACGGTCTTTGTGCATGGCGCAAAACAGGTTGTAGATCTGCTCGTGGGTTAAGTTACCAATCAGCGGGCACGTTTTCTTTTCCTTTTTGAGTTCTTTATACATATTCTCGCACGACATGTGAATCAGCGCCCAGAGCAGGTAAGTGATTGTTTTTTCATCTTTCGGCGTCGACGGAGGGCTGCCGATCCAGTTTGACAACGTTGCACTTCTGCTGTACGGCATCTTCAGACTTTCTTCCCGAAGCAGCGTTGCGATCTTCGGGTCATACAGAACCGCCTTATCAAGCGACAGCAGATACTTCAGCATCGGCTCGCGTTTTCTCCAGTTTGGATCACGGGCTTTTCGCAAACATTCAGCCGGAAGCATCCCCTTGTCAAACAGGCACGGCACCCATACGCGGAAGAAAAACTGCACCTCAGGAAAATTGCGCCACGCCTGAAGCATCTTTTCGTGGTCAGCCTCGGTGACGGTATTTTCTTTCAGTGACAGTTCCCAGTCGGAAATCAGTTGATCGGTCTGCTGGTCAAACATGTCAAACACATCGTACTTGTCGGCAAGGATATCTTTGGTGGTTGGCTTGATGGTCGAGAATTTGGGCCGGCTCGGAGGCTGCAGTTGAACGGGACTGGAAACGTCCATGATGTTTTTCACAAGATTGTCGATCCCCGGAATGTGGTTAAACACCTCCCGCATGGTTACAGAGAGAACGGTCTTGTGATCTTTATACAGCGATAGCCATTTAGCAATATCACCTGAAGGCGGCTGTGAGAGTTTGTCATGATCAAAGATAACGTTTGACCAGATCTTTTTGGCAGGATTCAGGAATGCAAACCACTGGATCAGCTCATCCGAGATCGACGCGATTTGAATGGCGATCAGGGCAGTCAATCCCGGCCTCTTCTTCGCCCAAAGGCGCACGTGTGACGGCCGGGACGGAATCCCTGTATGGATGTTACTCATGAATTTGGATTTTTCTTCATAAAGCAAGCCAATAGATAAAGCTTTCGCTTTGTGTACATCGTTTTTGATCCTCCCCCTTTGATTTGTACCCACATTTACGTGATACGTCAAGTGTTTGTCTGCTTGTTTGAATCCTGAGCTATGTGTGTTTTGGTCGTGTCTAAGTAGGAAATGGAGGACGCGCGAACAAGCAGGTTTCGAAAACCAGTGTGCCCATTGGGTACCCAGGGTTCGAATCCCTGTCTCTCCGCCATTCGAATCCCTGTCTCTCCGCCAAAACTAAACGCGGTAAAATTCTCCGCGACGAGATTGGGCTTCGGTATATGCTTTTGTCATAATAGATTAGGTAAAGACTCACGTGGGAAATGTCATGATTCGGATTGAGCACTTTTGAAAATGATTGGTTTTTATAAGAAGGCGGGGTGTATAGTACGTTTGTAGGCCAGATTTAAACATTTTCGCTCAAGATGGATGCAGAAATGATCAATGATGAGAGGTTGCGGGAAATCGCAAAAACACAGTATGGCTATTTTACGACCCAACAGGCTATCTCTGCTGGGTATCAGCGAAATTTGCAGGCATATTATGTCAAATGCGGTCATTGGCAAAAGGTTGACTGGGGGCTTTTTCGTTTTAGCGGTTGTGAAGACTGTTATGAAAGTCTGCTTTCCAAATGGGTGATGTGGATCATTGGCTGCAAGGAAAAGAGGGCGGTGGTTAGTCATGAGAGCGCATTATATTACTACCGTTTGTCTGATCGTCCTCCGGCTTCGGTTCATCTGACGATTCCGCCATCACAGCGAGGAAAGAAAGAAAAGCCCGGATGCGTATTTCATCATCAATCATTTTCCGAGAAGGAGGTCCAGACGCGCGGGTGTTTTGAGATTACGACTCCGGCCAAGACCTTGGCTGACATGAAACCGACGCTGCTGTATGAAACGAGATGGTCGGATGCGGTGTGGCTTGCGCTGAAAAAGGGCTTGATTGACGAAGTGCGCGCCGAGGAATTGCTGGGGGATGCATTGTGGCAGCAGGCCTGCAAGGCCGACTCTTTATGGGGAGTGGCTTGGCATCCTTGGCGTCCTGCAGATTCTATGATGACGTCCGAGCAGCGTTTACAACGGAGTACAGAAATGAGAGAGAGTTCTGGACGGCTACGCATGGCTCAGGGAGATCAATTTGGTCGGCGAATGGTAAACCGCGGGTTTACGTTAGTAGAACTGCTGGTGGTCATGGCAATCATCTCCATCCTTGCCAGCATGCTTCTTCCAGCTCTAAGAAAGGCAAACGAAGCTGCTAAATGCGCACAGTGCTCCAGCAACCTGAAGCAGATTGGGTTCGGATACTCCATGTATCTTGATGACAATCATCTGGTGTTTCCTTTGTCGTATTCTTCATCTGTCGCGAGTTGTATGAACAATTGGGTGTCGTATATTGCTCCGGTTGTGGGGCAACCGGTCAGAGGCTGGAATGACTGGAACAGGGTTTACGCAAGCGGGATTTTTGCATGCCCCTCATATCCTGGAAAAATTCAAGGCTACGCGGCGAATGTTTTTCTCACGTGGCCGGTGGCTCATCGGGTCACGGCATATCCGTATCCGTCGAAGCTGATTCTTGTCGGCGATCATTCCGCAGGAGAAGGTGGCCCTAGCTTCAGTACTCTCGGCGGGCTTTCGTTTCTGAATCATCCCATGGGAGCCAACCTTGTGTTTGGTGATTTTCATATTGAAACAAAGCAGGCGGTTGCGCTGGATTTTGTCCTGAATCAGTATCAAAATGTCCGCTAATTTTTATCTGAATCTATATTAACGGAGATAAACAGAATGAGAAAATTATTGTATGTAATATTGTTAATCTGGCTGGCCGGTTCAGCGCAGGCGGGGAATTTGCTGGAAAATGGTGACTTCGAAGAGGTCAGTACCTCCGGTTTTCCGGTCGGCTGGTATGTTCTGGATGAAGGCAAAGGTGAACGGAAAAACTATCAGATTACTTTTCAGTCCGATCCTAATGTTGTGTTCCACGGCAAGCGTTCTGCCGCGATGATCCACAGCGCACCCGAGTATTCTTCCTGGGTGATGTTGCGGCAGGATCTGAAAGACCTTAAACCCGGAAAATATGTTTTTTCCGGAAATGTCCGCTGGACAAGTAAAAGTGTCTCCAGGCCTTGTGTGACCTTGCACCTGATCGATAAGAATGGCGGCTTGAGGCATCCGATGGTGTTTTCGATGTGCGGCAAACCCACTCCGGAGGGATGGGTGCAGTTTCGCCGTGAGATTACTATCGATAAAAATGTGAAAATCGTTGGGGTAAACGCGATTGCCACAGACGGACCTGCGCAGGTTTATGTCGACGACCTTGGATTCTGGGCTGCGGAGGATGCACCTGTAGTGGTAGAAGTTAAGCCGGAAGTGCCGCCGACGATTCCGGTATCTGTCGGGCATCCGATGATGAAGGTAGAGAATGCAACCGCTCATGTGCAGGTGAAGCAGATTGACGGCGTTTGGTATTTAGTAAAACCTGGGGGAGAAAGTTTTTTTGATCTGGGGATGAATCATTGCAGCTATCCGGGCAAGGGTAACTGGTGGGATCAGATGTCGCCTAAACGCGGCGAAGCAGTGCGGGCACAGTATCCCACTCCACATGATTGGGAAGTCGCGACTGCGGTCCGGTTACGGCAATGGGGCTTCACATCGCTGGGAGCATGGAGCTATCCTGGGCTGATGAACGAGGCTCTGAAAAACGGGGTTTATTTCTGGGTCACGCTTGGCTTAAGCGATGCCGGTAAGAAACACCATTATCTGCTGAACAAAGCGGGAGCGTTTATTCCGATCGGCGGGACTTCCCGGATGGCTAATCCGTTTGATCCTCAGTGGCAGGCTGATATCGAAGCCTCTGTAATGAGATTTGTCAAGACGATGAAAGACCCGTCGGAAGTTATCGGATTTTTCCCGGATAATGAAATAAGTCTCGGGGTTGTTCCGCTGTCTGGTTATATCGCGGCTCCTTCCACCGCTGACGCCTTTGTTGAATGGCTGAAAGGTCGATATTCAGATATCACCAGCTTAAACAAGTCGTGGGAAGGGAGCTTTACAACGTTTGATGAAATCAAGCGTCGGTTGCCGGATTACTGCTTGGTCACCGAAGGCTCAAACAAGATGACGGACCTGGATGCATTTGAAGATTATATTGTGGAAACGTACGTTGATTTCACGATAAAGGCAATCCGGCAATATGCGCCGAATGCTTTGATCTGTAGTCCTCGGTTACCGGGAGAGCACCTGGCGGGCTATGCTCCGCTGAGGCATTTTGCAAAGTATGACATCATTGCAGTGAACAGCTATGGCGGCCTGTACTATACGAACAGGCAACTGAAAAATCTCCGGCATATCCACGAAGTTACTGGCCGGCCGCTTCTGATTTCCGAATGGACCGTTGGCGCAACCGACCAGAACCATAGCGGAATTGTCCAAACTCAGGCCGAACGGGCGACGGTCTATTGCAATATGATCCGCCAGCTCAGTAATGAGCCGTATCTGGTTGCGATGCACTACCAGATGTGGTTTTCACCGGAATCAGGGGGAAATCAGTACGGTATGGTTACGGCGGAGGAAAAGCCGTTTGAGAACTTTACGGAGACTGTCGCTCAGTTTCAGCGCTATAGCTGGAAACACCAATAAGCATTTTCTGAAAATGGTTGAGCTATTTCTCAGAAAGGTTCCGTCATGCCGGTGAACATGCCGAGAATGGAATGTCATCTTCAGCATACCTGGTGGTGTTCTTAAAGTTGGGTATGTTGATATCTGGAGGATGCTTCTGTCATTCAGTGTAAAATTAGGGTTCAAGCAGCAGCTTGAATCCTGTTTTCCTGGACATCACGATCAGCTAACAGCACCAGCATGATGACAAAAAGATCGTGGCTTATACATCGCGCCAAGTTAGTTTGCGTTTCACAATTCCTGCCATCATGGCCGAAGTCCAGATCTGATTGCCAAACTTCAACGCCAGTTGTGGTCGCATGAAATTATAGTAGCAGCGTTGAAGATCAAGCTGTTCCGCCAAGGCTTGAGTGGATCGCGCATGCGCTGGAGTTTGCCTGTGAAGATAGGACGTATTTCTGCGGATTGTCAGATTCAAACGTTCGATGAAACTGGTGTTCAATTTCTCTGAATCTTCGGAGCATTCAAGGGCATACTTGATTTGCCATCGTTCAGCAATCACAATTTCCCGACCAACTTTTGTAATCCGATTCTTCCTCCATTTCTTCACAACTTGCCCATAGAAACAAGTGGGACCGAACAGACGTTTCAGAACCCATTCATAAGGCTTGAAGCCATCGGTGGTGATCAGTACACGGCCATCTGAAACGTGTGTGTTGTCAAAATTCTATCGGCCTAAAATTGCACTTTTCGGGAAAGCTAAATATGACTCATCTTGATCAATATGAGCCATGACATGACCTGTGTGTCTTCAATATCCCTTTGGCATTGATATCATACGAGTTGCAAGTTTTATCCAACACAAGATTTTTATAAGATTTACGAATCGAAAAACCTCATTTTTAAAGGGAAAAATGAGGGAGCAGGCAAGGTTCAAACACTAGTGTGCTCATTCATTGAGATGCTCAGTACTAATATCCTTCTGGGAAAATTTATTTGTGTGAGAGTGAGTAGTTACTATTCACAGGCAGGTCCATGGCTGGGCTGAAATTCGGCCGCGTTGATAGGAGTCCGTTCCTCCATGTATGAGAATGCCTTCTGATTCTCCTGCAAGCGTCAGCCATGATTCGATTCCTTTGAAAAACTCAGAGGATAACGTTTGGCCGGATTTAATTTCAATCGGCAGCAGCTTTGTTCCTGAGTCGATGACAATATCGATTTCATGGCCTTGTGAGTCGCGCCAGTAGTAGAGTGGTGGAACCGCTCCTGTATTCATATATTGTTTGATAATTTCGGAAAGGATATATGCCTCAAAGACCGCACCTCGCATGGAGTGTACTTCCAACTCTTCAGGCGAACGAATTCCCAGCAGGTAGCACAGAAGCCCTGTGTCGAGAAAATAGAGCTTGGGGGATTTGATCAGGCGCTTATTAAAGTTCGCATGGTGCGGCCTGAGAATTTTAACCAGAAAACTAGCCTCCAAGACCGATAT
>QKHZ01000188.1 GCA_003249795.1 bacterium
GCAGAACTGCAGGATCTTTCCAGTCAGTCCAAAAGATTTACGTGACCGCGACACGAAAAACCCAAAGGTTAAGTGTGGGTATCACTTTGATTAAGTTAAGGCGGCGGAGTTTTTTTTTGCCGAGTGGAATGAATCAGACGGTATGCGAAAATCCCCGGAATTGATCCGGGGATTTTTAATGATCGTTGCTGGTAGACGTTTAAATCAGTGCAAAGGGGGAGTGCGCTGAGTTAGAACTTCGCCAGAGCCGCATCGATATCCGGTTCGATCATGAAGATCTGTGAGAGCCCCAGAAGGTCAAACACTTCACGGACATTTTCTGTCGGGTTGACAAGGACAATGTTGCCGCCTCCCTCTTGGGCGACCGACAGCGAGCCGATAAATACACCGGCACCAGCTGACGAAATATATTCAACACCGGTCATGTCTGCGACGATGTTAAAGACATTCTTTTCAAAAATCGATTGGATAGTTTCGTCGAGCTGCTCGAACGTGTGTGCATCCAAAAAGCCTTCAAGCGTGAACAGGTATGCATCATCCCTGAGCGGCTTGGTCTGAATGTTGAGTTCCGGCATCTTATTGTCCCCCTTCGATCGGTTTTCTTGCATATTTTACCATGCGTAATTCATTGCGGAGTCCCTGGACGAACGTATAGCTAACCTCATCCATGATCTGGCGCATTAAAAATAATCCCAGCCCGTTGCGTCGCCCTTGCTTGACATGTTCCGCCATGTCCGGCACTTCGATTGTCTGCGGGTTGAATTCCCGTCCTGTGTCTGTGATGACAATTTCAAAACGGTTGTCGTCAGCCATCAGGGCAATGCGGATATCGCCGGGCTCCGGCTCTTCTTCGTACGCATGCTCCATGACGTTGGCAACCGCTTCATCCACAGCCAGGATCACGCGATTGACGCATGATGTTTCCAGGCAATGCGAAGCAACATCCCGGACGATCTCGCGTATGCGGACAAGGTGGCGTGTGTCGCTTGGTGCAACGAGCTCCTTGTGTACCGATTCCGCCATCCAGTTCTCCTATGACAACTTTTTCAAACAGCCTGCCGGTGCGGCGGACAATGCATGAAAAAACAGTTATCTTTCTTTCGACTTTATGAGCGCGACTGCATGCCATTTTTTAACTTGCCACAGCGCGGTCGTACAAGCCATATAACAATATCAGTGTTTAATTCGTTTCAGCTTCTTTTACAAGTGCGTCGATACCTCGTTTTGCCTATTCGGCGCGTCTCTCCGATTACATCACGCGGAATGTGACGATGGTAATGTCGTCATGCTGTTCGGCGTTACCTTTATGCCGTTCCAGATCTGCTAACAGTGTAGCGACAAATTCTTTACTGTCCAGATCATTATGGCGGCGGACAAACTCATAGAACCGTTCGTCTGTATACTCTTCATTGTATTCATTCATCGCTTCAACAACGCCATCGGTGTACAGGACGATGCGGTCGCCTGATTGCAGACCGATCTGTTCTTCCTTGATAGTGCGCTGGAAGACCTTGCCCTTGTCGAAGCCGAGGGCAATACCGCTGGGGTTGATCTTGTCGAGTGTGCCGTCTGTATGGATAATGACCATCGGGTTGTGGCCGGCAGACGAGCAGACCATCTGGCGACGGCGGACATCAATGACCAGATAGAACGCCGTGACAAACATGCCGCGTTTGATGTTGGCGGCGACGATTGCGTTTGTTTTTGTCAGGGTATCGGCAGACGACAGGTTGTCCAACGCCACGAAGTGCAGGATCGTACGCGTGGTGGACATGACCATACTGCCCGGGATGCCTTTACCCGAAACGTCTGCGACGATGAGCCCCAGATGTTCGCCACTGATCGGCAGGAAGTCGTAGTAGTCGCCGCCGACTTCTTTTGCCGGTTTATAGACGGCGTGCATATCAAAGCCCTTGACGCGCGGGACTTTTGGCGGAAGCAGTTTCATCTGGATTTCGCGGGCGATGTTCAGTTCGTTTTCCAGACGTTCTGCTTCTTTCTCGCGTTCATGCGCGATCAGCAGGTGACGGGTCATGTTGTTGAATTCGTTCGCGATAATACCGATTTCATCGGCAGAGTGGGCGCGCGTGGCGTGGGTCAGATCACCGTCAGCGACGATGTTCATGTCCTTGATCAGTGCGTACACTGGCTGGGTTACAATTGAAGCGACGATGATACAGATGATGATGACAATCACCAGTGTCGCAATACCGATACCGTAAAGCATGCGGTTTAAGCCGTTGACCTCGTCTTCGACCGACTGTGCGTCAATGGCAAGAACCGCCTTACCCAGTTCAGCGCGTCCTGATGTAACCGGAACCGTAAACGTCAGGATTTTGTGTGTTTTACCATCGGTTTCGAGAATCCCCGCACTGACTTCGATTTGTGAACGGGTCAGGCTAATAGGCTGGTTGTTCAGGGAGATCGTATCCAGAGAGACGTTGCCCAGCCAGTTCTGGTTGCTGATTTTGACTTTTCCTTTAAACGGCATCGCTCCGGCAATAAACACGGCGCTGGTGTTTGATGAGTTTTCTGAGCCGGATGCGGTGTCAAGGATATAGGCGTCGAGGATTTCGTTCTTAAAAGGTTCGCCGTTGCTGTTCGGATATCTGATGAAGTGGCTCAGCAGTGAGCCGTCTTCACAGACTTTTCGTAACTGTTTTTCGGTCAGTCGTTCGCGTAAATATTCTTCCGGTGTTGTGCCTGCCGGAAGTTTGATCTCCGCAAGGTTCATGAATTCCTGCTGTTCAATCAGTTTGAGGCTGATTGGCCACATCATTTCCGCCGCCTCGCCGCTCATGGCCGCGTTGTTGGCTTTCAGCATCGGGCGTGCAGCTTCGGCAAGCATTGAGACGCCGGAGGCGCCATTTTTGAGGATTTCATTCAACAGCATTTTGCGGGTGTGTTGTGCCGCCAGCAGGACATATGCCGCCAGCGCAATCACGAGGATGCCGCCTACAGGCAGACAGAATTTAAATGCCAGACCCATGCGGACTTTTGCGCGGCCGGAACTCGCATCAGCCCCCGCATCATCTCCCTCGCCGGATTCATCACCATCAGCACGTTTTAGCCGACCGGGTGAAATATTTTTTGGCGGCCGGCGTTTGACTGTCGAGTCTTTTGAACTGTTGGTGCCGGGACGACCGCGTGTTTTCGGTTTTGCCGGAGCACTTTTGCCTTTTGTTTTCGGCGCTACGGTTTTCGGACGACCGGGAGCTACTGTTTTCGGCTTGAGCGGCCCGTGGGCTACCGTTTCGTCGTGTGGTGTCGGTTGGTCGGTTTGGTCATTGTTTGCCAAATGATTGCCCTCATCCAAAATAATGATAATAGAATGATCCGCCTGCCTGCCCTCGGGTACTGGACTACAGTGGATTTGCCTTCATATCATACCCAACCTGTTCGGTGAGGCAAGCATGAAAAGATTGCCCAGCGTAAAAATTTGTACCTTGGATAAAGATTATTCCATCCACCTCCGGTGCCTCGCACCGGGAGCGGGCGATCCAGGTTGTGTCATCCAGTGCCTCGTCAATGAGGATTTCTGTGGTCTGTCCGATCCGGCTATGCAACCAGCTAAAGGCGATATCCTGCTGCGCCTGCATGAGTTTTTCCACGCGGGAGTCGATGATTTCAGGGGCAAGGTGACCGCTCAGGCTGGCGGCGGGAGTATCTTTTTCCGGCGAATATCCGAATACGCCGAGGTGGTGGAAATGCCCTTCCTTGACAAACGCGAGCAGTTCCTCAAACTCATCTTCGGTTTCTCCTGGAAATCCTGTGATCAGGCTGGTGCGCAGCGTAATCGGGTTTTTCGCGGATTTGATCTGACGAATCACGTGTTCGATACGCTTGCGATCGACATGCCGGTTCATCTCTTGTAACAGGCGCGTATTGATATGCTGGATCGGCAGATCGATGTAGTGGCACAATCGCGGTTCGCTTCCGATCAGGCTGATGGCCTCGTCAGACAAGTGCGCCGGATGCGCGTACAGAACCCGGATCCAGCAGTCGCCGGTTACCTTGAGCAGCTCTTCCAGAAGACGGACAAGGTCGTAACCCTCGTTACGGTCGCGGCCGTAATTTGCCGTATCCTGCGCAACAAGCACCAACTCGCGCGCCCCGCCGTCAGCCAGAATTTGCGCTTCTTCAAGAATACGCGAGGCCGGTCGGCTTTTCATCGGGCCACGGATAATGGGGATGGCGCAGTACGAACATCGGTTGTTGCAGCCGTCAGCCACGCGCAGATAGGCGTATGACTCCGGCGTTGTTAGCAGTCGCGGCGCCAGTTCGTCTTCCTGAACCGGCGTATTGTCATGCCCGCGCAGCCCGCAGGCGGAAACGGCTGGTGCGGTTTCGTTCTCAGGCGCACTCATTGCCGATTGCAAGAGATCACTAACGTGCTCGCTGATCTTCGCGGCGGCATCAAGTCCCCAGACGCCGTCAAGCCCTTTACATAATGTATGGAGAGTATCGCCTTCGCGCTGGGAGAAGCAGCCCATCGCGACAACCAGCGGGAAACCGGTTTCGTCTTTGAGGCCGATCATTTCGTGTAAAACGTCGAGGGACTCAGCACGCGCCGACTCGATAAAGCCGCAGGTATTCACGAGGATCACGTCGGCGTCTTCAGGTGACGGGGTGAGGGTGAAGCCGTTTTCGGCGAGGTTGCCGAGGGCGGTTTCAGCGTCAACACGGTTTTTGGCGCACCCCAGACTAATGAGGGCGATGCGTGCAGGACGTTCTTCCTGCGCCTGATGTGTTGCAGAGGAGTTGCGTTTCGGTTTTTTTGGTCGTTTCTTTTTTGCCATGGGTGGGTTATACCGCAAAGCCCCTGCAGGACGCAAGCCCAATCCGCAAAAGCCTGCCGCTTGTTTTCAATTTGTGCATTTGCCAACAATCCATCCGTTTATGAACCACACGCAATGGCATACAGCATCCTTGCTTAAATTGGACGGATTTGCTATATAGTTAGGAACGTAGCTATTTGGGGGGCACGCCACCGCACAGTACACAGCATAAGCCTGTTTTCCGGAGAGATGAGAATCCGGATATACCGTGAGTATGTTAGGATGCAAAATTGAAGACTTTCTTCTGGCTTGTAGCCAAAGCCCTTTTGGCCATGGGCAATGCCACTGGATTCACATACAATGAGATCAATATTATTGTCTTCTATGGCATAATCCCACTGATTTACGCCATAATGATCGATAAGATTTTACGAAGATGGGTGGTCACTCCACTCTATTCACTCATTATAATTGGTGTCGTTATTTTGACAGATTTTGGTGCCTTCTGCGACTGGTTCTTTGGTGTCAATGCCAATTTCTTGAGTGCCTTTGGGTTAATGGGAATCGATTACATCGTTGCATCAGTGGTTATCTGTATCATCATACCACTGATCGTCGGGTTGGCACTGTTCCGATTTTCCTATTGGCCGGTGGTGAAGCGGCTTATAAAAAGAAGCAAAGAGAAGCGGCAACACAACCATACAACCAAGCCTGTCCCTCCTTCCGAGACGTAGTGTGAGAGAGGTTCTTCGTAAAAGGTTCCACCTGAAAGAATCCGTTATTCTACAAAACAAGCCGCCTGAAAATCTTCAGGCGGCTTGAAAGCGTGTTGCGGATTTTGATGCGTTATTCCGTTATTTCATCTCAAACGGTGTGCCCTTCTTGACCATCTCGATCACGCGAACCACCTCGACCGCTTCATCCGTCTTGATCGGAAACGGCACCTTCTCGCGGATTGCCGCATACAGGTGCGACCAGATCATGTGCGTGTCGGTCTTGCTCGCGGGCTCGACCATGATCGTCGTCCTGCGCCACTTCAGCTTTTCGTCGTTGCCAAACGATGTGTCCAGTGGAGGGGACTTGCGCTCCGCGGTGATCGGGGCCAGTTTCTGATCGGGATCAAGATACTTGAGCGTGATGTCATTTTCATCGCAGGAGAGTGCGCCGCGCGTTCCGCTGACGATATAGGCTGGCTCAAAGCCGAGTGCGCCGCCGCTGATTTCGATATCGATGATCCGGCCGTTCTCTCCGCGCATGACGATTTTGAGGTGGTCTTCAGCGTCGCCTGCTGCGGCAACCAGTTTCAGATCACTCCACAGGTCTTTAAGCGGACTTTCCAGAAACTGCAGGCCGTGGTCGATCAGGTGCGGGCCCCAGTTGTTGAGCTGTCCGCCGCCGCAATCGATAATCGTCTGCCAGTCGGCACGGCGCTGATATCCGCCTCGGCGGAGCTTGATCTCGTAGATGTCGCCGAGGATGCCGGAGGCGATGATCTCGCGGATGTGGGCAAAGCCCGGTTCAAAGCGGCGGTTGTGGCGGAAGAAGAGCTTGCCCGGATATTTTGCATCCGCCTCTTTCAGCTTCAGCGCGTCGGCGTAACGGATCGCGATCGGCTTTTCAAGGAAAACATACTTGCCCGCTTCCAGCGCCAGAAGTGCGTGCGGCGTGTGTTCGGGCGAGCGGCTGGCGATGGAGACCAGTTCGACGGTATCGTCTTTGAGCAGTTCTTCGATGGTCGCATATGTTTTGCATCCGTCGTACTTGCCTTTCATCTTGTCGCAGCGGTCGCTTTCGGGGTCGCATGCGGCGACGATCTTGAATTTTTCCGGGAAATTGGCGAGTTCGCCGCAGTGCATTCCCCACCCTGCGCGGCCGATCCCGACAAGTCCGACACGTATTGCTTCTGCCATTTTTTATCCTTTATCCATGATTATGATTAATGATGAAGTTATTGCTTCTCTGCCAGATTACAGGTTCGCCTTGATAAAGTCGAGACTGGTTTTCAGATCGACCAGCGGATCGCGCAGGTGGCAGTCGTGTTCGATATGGATCCATCCGTCCCACTTCACTTCGCGCAGCGCCTTGAGGACTGCGGCGTTACTGAAGCCGTTGTTGCCGGCGCCCAGTTCGCAGAAGCGGTAGCCTTTGCTCTCTTCGTCAAGACCGCGTTTGGGGTCGTCGAACCAGACGTCTTTCAGGTGCATGACGCTGATACGGTCGTGATATTTCTTGACGATCTCGACCGGATCGCCGCCAGCGCACGACAGGTGGCCGGTGTCGAAAACAATGCCGCAGTCGGGGCAGGCGGCAAGGAAGTCTTCCAGTTCTTTCTGGTTTTCGACACGCTGGTGCATGTGGTTGTGGATCGACGCTTTCAGTCCCCAGCGCTTGCAGACCTTGGCCATGGCGTTGGCCTGACGGCAGAACTTGTCGAAGTCGGTGGTGCGGCTGTTTTCGCTGGTCGAGAGCCAGACGTATTTTTTGTCAAACGCGGCGGTGAACTCGATGCCGTTCTGGACATTCATTCCGCGGCAGGTGGAGAAGTCCATGCCGTGCTTTTTGTAGAGAGCCGCTTTGTACATGGCGTCGGCCGCACCGCTGGCTTCCAGACGCTCGGTGCCGTTAAAGCCCAGTTCTTTGAGTGAGAGTAGGCGGTCCTCAACGTCAAACATCGCGCCGTACCAGACATTCATCCCGTAATCTGCAACCCCGAATTTCATTGTCCTGCTCCTCGAATGATCACTTTCTAAAAGAAAAAAAGGCGTATTCAGACGCCCGAAACTGTTTGATCCTGTTCTACTGCTTTTTGTAGCTATCTTCGGTGCCTCTAACGAAAATACTGAATGAATAATCATACTATAGTCATAAAAATCACTTAAAAAATGGCTAAGATGATGATTCTTTTGTATAATTTGAGTATAAATCAGAGAAAGGCGCGCCGTGGGTTCACTTACATATTTTGATGGCATCCAGTTCATGGGATGGGGCAACATCCAGCACTGCGACCATCTGCATGACCGCGTCTTTCCCGACTATTACGGGATTCAATATTCCCACGCAGGCCCGTTCAGCATCAGCCGCGCAGACGAACCGTTCCGGATCGTGCAGGGGCCACACCTGATTATCACCTACCCCGGCGTCCGGATCCGCTATGGCGTCTTGCCCGGACAGGAAAGCCGACACCATATGTATGTCTGCTTTCGGGGTAAGCGGGTGGACGACTATATCCGCGAAGGATTGCTGTCGGTGGGGGCGGACTGGTCGGTGGTTCCGGTGCGGCACTCGGCAGAGTTTTACCAGAACCTGGTCGGACTGCAGACGGCGCTGGCAAATCAGGTTTCGCAGTCAAGATGCGTGCACATGCTTGAAGGCTTGCTTCTGCAGATCCAGGAACAGATCACGCTCAGCCGCAAGCCCGGCCGCTACGCCGAGGACCTCGACCGGCTGGGGCAAGGGCTGCGCAAAAATCCGTTGCGGAAGTGGGATTTCAGGGAGGAAGCCGAAAAAATGGCGGTATCCTATCCGCATTTACGACGGATTTTTCAACAGCATTTTTCCTGCGCGCCAAGCCGGTATCTGCTCAGAAGCCGGCTGGAATATGCCGCCAGCCTCCTGCGCGATTCAAACGCAACGATTGCCCAGATCGCAATGATGACCGGATTCAGCGATGTTTATCACTTCTCCCGCCAGTTCAAACAGTTCAAGCATCTTGCTCCCGCCCGCTACCGCCGTGAGTTTGTGACTTCGTGACCGTTTTTAGTTAGGTTTCTTTCTTTTGATATGAAAAATCTGTCAGACAACGATATATTTCATCGAGTGAAAGATTTTTTACTTTTCTTTGCTGATTTTGTTGACGAACCGGGATTGGTTGGGCATAATTACAGTAGGTAATAGTAGCGACGCGCAGGCGGCAACCTGTGGACTTCTGTCACGGATTCAGGAATTGCCGAACAAGCAGCAGAATTGTAGTGATGAGTAAAGTGCTGTGAGAGGGTGTAGGGCGCGCGTTAACCAAAGGCAGTTGTTCTAAGGAGGGAACGATCATGTCGCTTTCCATTCAAACCAATCTTTCTGCATTGTCGGCGTCAAACAGCCTGAATAAAAATACGGATTCGCTGAGTACCGCTCTGCGCAAGTTGAGTTCTGGCCTGAAGATCACTGAAGCGTCGGACGATCCGTCAGGTCTGGTGATCTCCGAATACCTGAAGAGTCAGATCGCGAGCCTCAGTCAGTCGATGCAGAATACGACTGAAGCGAACAATGTCCTTTCGATTGCCGAAAGCGGCTTGTCTTCCATCGCCAGCCAGTTGACGACGATGCGGGCTCTGGCACTTGAAGCGCTCAACTCCGGAGCAACCAGTTCGTCACAGGTCTCTGCAAATCAGGCGCAGATCGACAGCAGCCTCAGCACAATCCAGAATATCGCTTCGACAACAAGCTATGCAGGCGACACGCTGCTTGACGGTACCGAGTCGATTTCGTTTGCATCGAACGATCCGTCCGACCTGATCAATTCGTCGGCGAGCACCATCGAAACCTATTCGTCGGAATCGTCTGTTGCAACGACCGTCAGCTTCTCGGGCGACTCGGCAGATCAGGCGGAAAAAGCCTATGTCGAAACCGATCTCGGCGGCGGTACGACGCTGACTGAAGATCAGTCCTTCACTGTCACCGGCTCCAGCGGTTCGGTTGAGATCAACGCCGCGGCGGGAACGTCTGTGGCGGATATGGCCGATCAGATCAACAACTACAGTGACCAGACCGGCGTGACCGCTTACGCAATCAACGGCGGCACGGAGTTGCGTCTGGTTTCAAACGATTACGGTTCAGACGAGTCCGTCAGCGTCACCCAGAACACCGGCAGCGCTTTCACAGAAGCCGGATCAACCGTCCGGGATTCGGGGCAGGATGCGACCGTATCGATCGGCGGACGTCAGGTAACAGCCGACGGGCTTTCGGCAGACGCCAATACGGGTACATTTACCGGCACGATCCAGCTGACCGAAGCCGCGGCGCAGACAGGATACGATCAGGATACCCTGACTGATGCGACGGCAGCGTCTGTAACCATCAGCGACTTCTCCGGCGGGATGCAGTTTCAGCTTGGCTCAACGTCGACGTCTTCGTCGAGTGAAACCTTCGGCATTGAATCGTTCAATCTGGGCGATTTGGGCGAGGTTACGGTTGACGGAGTGAGTTACAGTCTTGCCGATATCGCTTCCGGCGGCAGCGCCTCTCTGGCTAACGATCCGGAACTGGCTCTGCAAATCATTGATCAGGCGATTTCGGATGTCGCTTCCCAGCAGGCGGCAATCGGCGCTTATCAGAGCAATACATTGCAGTCGAATGCTAACTCGCTGAGTGTGGCGATTGAAAATTTGACCAGCACCGAAAGTGCGATTACCGACGCGGATATCGCTGAACAGGTCACGGAGATGGCAAAGTACCAGCTGCTGCAGAAAGCGTCGTTGATGGCGCTTCAGGCGGCAAATACGAACGCGGAGAATGTTCTGACGCTTCTTGGCGGCTGACGGGCAGCCAGTAGCCAGACAATTGTTATCATGAACCATAGTTAGACAAGGCGATCGGTTGTTCCGGTCGTCTTGTGGCTATCGGGTTATTTAAAGCTCTGGCGATTCCCGTGCGAAAAGGTACTTGTAAAAAGTATTATTGAAAAGTACACTATTGTGGGTCGTTTTTGCGAGTTAGGTTGATTGCCTTGTGGTGATAAAAGGCAGAGGAGATCGGCAATGACAGGCAGATGGTTTGCCTTACTCATGGTTTTGCTGGCAGGCGGTAATTTTCTCTGCTGGGCAGAAGATGCCGCACCGTCCGAGCCGGCGACGGCTATCGCCAGTCGCCTGGAAGAAACTGCCAAACCAACGCCCGAAAAAGAACCGGCAATCGGATTTGTCACAACGGTGCGCGGAAAAGATATCGCAGCAGTCGGCCTTGACGGCAAACCTCGTGGGCTAACGCGTAACAGCCATGTTTATCTGGGTGATGTCATCAAGACCGGAAAGAACGGGCGGTTACAGATCCAGTTCGTCGACAAGACCGTCATCAGCGTTATGCCTGCCAGTGAAACCAAGATTGAAGCGTTTACGTATGATCCGGAATCGGGTCAGGCCGAGATGCGGACGTATCTTGAAAACGGCTATATCCGGGTGATGACCGGTGTGATCGGCAAAGTCGCTCCGGGCAAATTTTCCGTAACAACTCCGGGGGCGGTCATTTGTGTGCGCGGCACGGATTACTCGGTTATACAGATGATCCGCGGGACGATGCAGGTTATTCACCGCGGCGCGACCGATATGGCTTCGCGTCAAACGCCGGGTCCGGGTGCTCCGCCGCCGCCATTGCCGCAGGTCTATCAGGCAGGACAGGGCGGCGCAATCGGTCCGCAAGGACAGCCCTCTGGCCCGTTTGTGCTATCTCCGCAGCAGATGCGGGCGATTCGTCAGGGAATTGCGGTAATGCCGACCCGGCAGCAGATGATGACGCCGCCGAATCCGTCGCCGCCACCTCCGCCTCCTCCGGCAACCGGGCCGATCCCTCGGTCACTGATGCCGCCGCCGGTGAAGCTACCGCCGGAACCGGAAACGGTTCCTCCGGCCTCGGCTCTTGCATTGGCTGGTTTGGCGCCCGGGACGTTAGCACTCCTTCCTGCCGATTTGCAGCAGGCGTTGGAGAAACTTCTACCGCTGGTCACTGCGGAAACAATGGAGCGGTTGCGGTTGGCGCTTGAGATTCTGGCGCAGATGGATCCGGAAGAGCAAGCGGCACTAACGGCTCTTCTTCAACAGCTTGAACAGCAGCTGGCTTTGGTTGAAGGACTCGATATCGAGGCGTTACTTGCCCAGTTGGAACAGCTGATTGCGGAGCAAGGCGAAGAAGGGCAGACAACAGCAGACACCTTCAGCGAAGTTCTGGCCGCGCTGAATGATATTGATGATGTGAAGGAACTCGAAGATCTGCTTGCAGATAATTCGGATTGGATATGGGTTCAGAAAACCGACTCCAACGGCTATCTGGTTTATTCCGGCACGTTCGACAAACTTGATACAAATAATGGTAATGCCCAAATTGCGAATGCGGCGACCAAAGAGATTTATTTTGAAGAGCAATATGAAAACTATTATGTTCTGAATGGGGACGATTATCTCACTCAATTGCTTCAAGATGAATCTACCGGCAACTGGTGGAGCGGGTTGTGGTATTATACGGAAACTGACTCGTACAACTACTATCTGCAGGGAAATCCAACCGACAATCCTGTCTATATATTGGTGTCGAGTTCAGCGTATGCTGCTGCTTCTGTGGATGACTCTGGTGGAGGTTGATTTTGCCTTTCACAAAAAATCCCTGCTGTGACAGCAGGGATTTTTTTATGGGATGATATGTTCTGTCTGAGCATCCACTGCGCTGTTTTTACAGTGATTGATGATCGCCTCACGGTATAACGGTTGAAGCTCATCCCGTTTTTTTACACACAAGCCCATGTCGCGCAAGAGTCCGGTTTCAAGTTCATAAATCCAGCCGTGCACAGACAATTCCTGACCTCGCCGCCATGCGTTCTGCACAACCGTGGTCATACAAGCGTTATAAACCTGTTCGATTACGTTCAGCTCGCAGAGCATTTCATATCTGGCTTCCATCGTCGGGCAGGCATTCAGGATTTCCTCGTGCTTTTCGATAACGTCCTGCACGTGGCGCAGCCAGTTGTCGATCAGCCCGTGTTCCTGATTGTCGAGAACAGCTTTGACTCCGCCGCAGCAGGAGTGCCCGCAGACGATGATGTGTTTGACCCCAAGGATCTCGACGGCGTACTGCATCGAAGACAGGCACGAGAGATCCGTATGGATAACAAGGTTTGCGATGTTGCGGTGTTCAAATAGTTCGCCGGATTGAAAGCCGGTGACTTCGCTGGCTGGCACGCGGCTGTCGGCGCAACCGATCCAGAAATATTTCGGGGTCTGGTCTTTTGCCAGCTTTGAGAAAAACTCCGGTTGGGTCTGGCTGATCTCTTCGGCGCGTTTGCGGTTGAAAGAAAAAACGTCTTTGAGGGTTCTCATTTTTGATGTTCCTTTACCGTTTCAGCTGCTTTGTCCGTTGCTTGTCCAATCCATCCGCGGATCTGCTCTGTAAGTGTGCGGATCAATTTGCCCGCGCGCTCAGTACCGATCCGGATGACCTCAGATGTATTACCGTTCTGATGTTCGTATTCGTTGTAAATCCAGCCGCTGCAGAATGCCGCCAGCAGCAAGCACAGGATAAAAATCCAGTGGACAAAGAAACCTACGCACCCGCGTTTTTTTGCAGGCGCTACAGGTGTTTTGGCCAGTGTTTCTTCTTTTACTTTTGCTTCTGCCATGATGTTTTCGCTTTTTCGTCTTTCCTGTTAACGTCCTTGTTTGCGGTCGCAGAGAAAAGCCCTTGTCGCATCGCGGCAAGGGCTGCAAAACTGTTTGGGGCGCTGTTCCTGTTATTTATCTTCCTTCAGGGTCGCCAAGCGGTCGCGCAGGCCTGCTGCCTCTTCATAATGTTCGAGTTCGACCGCTTCGCGCAGTTTACGCTGGCACTCCAGAATCTCATGACGTTTACGTGCGACTTCTGTATGCCCCGCGTTTTCAGGCGTTTTACCGACATGGTGGGCGGTACGTCCGTGGATCTCCTCGATCATCGGCAGCAGCGGCCCATTGAAGGCTTCGTAGTCGTGCGCGCAGCCAAAGCGTCCTTTCTGGCGGAACTCACTCCAGCTGATTCCGCAGCGGCCGCAGACGATTTCATTGGCGTCGTCAACCTGTGCTTTTTCTTCCGGAATAACGGAGTTGATCTTTTTGTCCAGCGTCTTGAGCACCTGTTGAAGGGATGCGGTTTGTTTGAGTGAAATGCCTTTTTGCGCAGCGCATTGCTCGCACATATGCAGTTCTTTTTTGACATTATTGTGAATGTCAGTCAGGTGAACGGTTGCGGGTGCCTTTTTGCAGATTTCGCAAATCTTGTGCATGGCCAACTCCTCTTCTATCGTAATGGGTGACCTTATTGATTTCGGATGGCGGCGCAGTTTTGTCACGCTTTCAGCCCGAAACGAAAACCATCTTGAAATCCAGTGTCATGACGCAGACGTTTTCCTTTGCATTCCAGCGCGAAAATTGACCAAGAATCCCAATCGCGGCTGGGCGTCAGTTCTCACCCATATTCAGTAGTATACCCGTTACGGGCCGTTTTGTCACTGTTTCTCCCACTTCAAAAGCTGGGCAACCTGCGAAAGTGTAGAACCGGCTTCAATTTCTTTGCGCAAGCGGTTTTCAGCTTCCAGCACGTCAAGGGCGCGATTGGCGTATTCAACCGCCTGCCCTTTGGGCAGGACAATGACGCCGTCGTCGTCGCCAAGAAGCCAGTCGCCGGGATTGACCGTCTGCCCGCCGACATGGATGCGCCCGCCGATTTCGCCAAATCCTTTCGGATCGCCCGCATCAGGGCAGACCGTGACGCTGAAAAGCGGCATTCCGAGTTTCAGTGCGTCGACGGTGTCGCGGATGGCGCCGTAGATGATGACACCGGCCAGTCCCGCGTTTTTGGCTGAACGTGTAGCGAGCTCTCCCCAGGGCGCCGGAGGCACCCCGCCGCAGTCGGCAATCACGACCCCGCCGGGGCCTGCGATATCGATGGCCTGTACGACTTTGTTCCAGTCTCCCGGAGCCGAGCGCACGGTTGTGGCGGGGCCCACGAGTTTCAGACCCGGGGTGCGGCAGACAAGGCCGCGGATCGCCGGTTTTCGGTGTAGCGCGTCTGACAGGTTTGAGGCCGAGACCTGCATCAGAATGTCGCGGATTTCATTTTCACCACCGCGCCGGTGCGCACCGCCTGAGGACGGGGTGACGGCCTGACGGGTGACGATCGATTTCTTGATTTCCTTTGCCGCTTCGGTTGCGTTGGAGGCTTTGTGCAGCGCGCCGCCGACAATCACGATTGATGCGCCTGCTTCTACCATTGCACCCGCGGTTTCAGCTGTAACGCCGCCTGCGACAGCTACCGGAATTTTTACGGCAGCCGCAACCTGCCGGACGCGGTCAAGGGGGTCTTTGCCTTCCATCTGCTCGTCAACAGGGCAGTGAACGCCGATGATGTCGACACCAAGGGCTTCGACTTGTTTTGCGCGCTCTGCGGCGTTTGCGATGCCGAGGGTGTCGCAGTAGATTTTTACGCCGTAAGCGGCACCGGCTTCTACACACTGGCGGATGGTTGCGTCAGCTGCTGCGGCCATGCAGACGGCAATCGAGGCACCGGCTTTGGCGGCGGATTCAACTTCGACTTTCCCCGCGTCCATCGTCTTCAGATCCGCGATGACCACGTGTTGCGGAAACAGCGAGCGGATACGGCGGACAGCGTCTAGCCCTTCGCTCTTGATCAGCGGGGTGCCGCATTCGATCCAGTCGGCGCCGCCTGCGACTGCTTCCTGTCCCAACTTTTCCGCGCGCTCAATATCGAGAAAGTCGAGAGCGACTTGCAGAACCGGGAAGGGGCCGTTGACGGTAGCGGGGGCGTTGGATAAAGTACTCATTTTTTCTCAGCTTTCTGATAAGTTGCGCTGCAGCGTTCTGACTCCCAGACGCGGACGGCGTAGACATGTGCATTTTGCGGCAGGCGCGTGTCGATCTCTTCAAAAATAAACTTGGCCAGATTCTCCGAGGTCGGATTGATCGTGTCGAAGGGCGGCGTTTCATTCAGGAAGCAGTGGTCGAGTTTGCCCAGTTCTTCACGCAGGATGGCCTTAAGGTCGCCGAAATCCATGAGCATGCCGATCGGGTCAAGCTCAGCCCCGCAGACAGTGACGCAGACCTTCCAGTTATGTCCGTGAAGGTTTTCGCATTTGCCTTTGTAGCCCCGCAGCTGGTGGGCTGAGGCAAAACTTTCTTCCACATCCAGAAAATACACGCTGATCCTTTCGGAACAAAATACGTAGCCTCATCCGGTCTGGTCAACCCACAGATGATTGGCCTCGGTTAAAAAATACATCGTACCGCGCAAGCGTCGATTCGTCAAGCTGCAGGCTGGCGTGGATTAAGGGTGTAGCTTGCTGGTGTGTGCAAACTCTATAAGGGAGGGGAAAATACAGACCGTTGAGAGAATGGATTTATTTTTCAGAATCGACCTTTTTGAAAAATCTTCTTCCTTGCCGGTAAAAAAGGCGTGCGGTAAATTTATAGATGTCAGGTTAAAGAATCATTATAAAAGTAACGTAGTTTGGAGACCTGTCCTGATTTCAGCCAATGTGCGCTATTATGTATTAATTTATTGATATTATTTTGGGGAATACCGTGACAAAATCGCATGTAGCCCGTCAGCCAATTTTTCGTCCGGACTTGAAGGTCGAAGCATATGAACTGCTCTTCCGTGCAGGGGTAGGTGCCTGTTTTGATGATTATACCGGTGAGCAAGCATCGACTGCAGTTTTATCAGAAAGCTTTTTTGACGCCGGAATCGGTTCGGTTACCGGTGGCGCTCCCGCTTTCATCAATTTCACCGGAGAGTTGATTTTACAAGATGTCGTGGAGATATTTCCACCGGAATCGATTGTCGTCGAGTTACTGGAGACGATTGAGCCGACAGAGGAAATCATTCGTGCCTGCCGACGCCTGAAAGATAACGGCTACACACTGGCGCTTGATGATTTTATCTATGAAAAGAAATTTGACCCGCTGATCGAACTGGCTTCGATCATCAAAGTTGATTTCAAGCTGACCTCGCCAAAGCAACAAAGCATTTACATCGATCACTTTGGCAAACGATGCCAAATGCTGGCTGAGAAGGTCGAAACATACGAAGAATTCGACCGCGCGCTGAAGGCCGGATATAACCTGTTTCAGGGATTTTTCTTCAGTCGTCCGGTTACACTGAATTCGCACAGTCTTCCTGCCAACAAAGCCAATGCGATGCTACTGCTTAGTGAAGTCAGCCGTCCGATTGATGACTGGAAAAAGATCGAGATGGCAATCAAGCGGGATGTGGCTCTGAGCTACAAGCTGCTGCGTTATATCAATTCGTCATTTTTCGGATTAAACAACAAGATTAACTCGCTCAGCCAGGCGTTGAAACTGCTGGGGGTGCGTTCGGTGCGCAAGTGGGCGTCTCTGGTGGCGATGTCGTGTCTTGTCGATAACAAGCCGATGGAGCTGATGCGGCATTCACTGGTGCGTGCGAGTATGTGCGAGCGGCTGGCACCAGCAACGGGGAATGCCGAACGGCTGAACGATCTGTTTTTACTTGGTCTGTTTTCCATGCTGGACACGATGCTGGACCAACCGATGGACTCTATTCTGGAAGAGATGCCGCTGGCAGACGATTTGCGGGATGCGCTTCTGGGAAAAGAAAACCCGCTGCGTGAAATCCTTGATCTGGTTGTCCGGTACGAACGAGCGAAGTGGGACGAGTTGCAGATTCAGGCTGCAGCGCATTCGATCTCTGTTGAATCCTTGCCGGATACGTATTATCAGGCGGTGAATTGGACCGAACAGATTATGTCGCAGACGATGTCAATGTCAAAGAAAGCATAGCTGTTATCTGATAAGCGTTCATTTGGTTCCGTTTTCTGAACTTCTACGCGGATGACCCTTAATGGGTTGTCCCGTTTTTGTTTAATGTATTGATCCGAAACAAATTAGATATCCGGTTTGAGTTGAGGTCTTCGTGGGGGTTACTGTTTGTCATATTTCTTCGTTTGATAAGACGATAATTCTTTTCGTTGGCGCTGAATGATCGCGTGCAGATTCAGATTCAATTTTCAGCAGCGAAGCAGTAAAATGAATTGAAGAAAAGAGAGATTTTTCAAGAGGAATCGAAGGACAGGATGTCCGTTTTGACAGGCATATGGTGAAGAGAGGTAAGGGAACTGGGTATAAGGAATGATGTCAGTGATGACGGAAAATCTGTCGGAAACCCGGCTTGAACAGGCGGATCTTGTAAAGCGTATTCGTCAGGGAGACGAAGGGGCACTGGAAGCGTTTTATGACGAATTCTTCCCGCGCCTGTACCGGTATGCATTTTACCGGGTCAATCGCGACCACCACCATACCGAAGAGGTGGTCCATGACACGTTTGTCGAAGCGTTGGAGAAAATCGACTCGTATGAGCCGGAGCGGGGATCATTGGAGAGTTGGCTGATCACGCTTTCGCGCAACCGGATCCGCAGCTCAAACACGACTGTCGGACGCGCGCGTGAGTTCGAACGCTCGTGGAGTATGCTTGACGGCGAATTGGATTCGATGTTTGCAGATCTTGACCGCGGCAATTTGCCGGAAGCGGCACTGGAGAGTGAAGAGATGCGCGCGCTGGTCGGTACGACAATGGAGTCGATCCCTGAATCATACAGCAAGCTGCTTGAAATGAAATATGTGATGAACCTGTCTGTACGCGACATGGCTGAAATTCTGCACAAGACGGAAAAGGCGGTTGAAAGTCAGTTGACCCGCGCACGGATGGCGTTTCGGGAAGCATTCAAGGTCATTGCGGTCGATATGCCGGTATAAGCCCGGATCGCCGCAAAGGGATGCAGACCCGGATGAAGTTTTTGTGATCAGCACGAACTGAACAAGGCAGGCAGGGAATGCAGTTCTGGCAGAGAAAGTACTGAAATCATGGAAGAACAAAAAGACGGGCAGGATTTTGAGGATGGCATCGGAATGCTATTAAACCGTTCGTATCAGCGCGTGGAGCCAAGGTCGGAGTTTCGTCAGGAACTTCTGGTTAAGCTCAAGGCGCAGCAAAGTCGGCGCTACCAGCGCAAAAGCCGCGCCAAGATCCTGTATCTGGTTTCTTCTGTGTCTGCAGCGGCAGCGGTTGTTGCGCTGACACTGATCCCGTCTGTCAATCCGGATGCGATTCAACCTGGTCAGTCCTCACTTGTTGCGGAGGTGCAAACGGTAGCTCCTGTGGTTTCAGTAAATAATAATCAAGATAATGCGATCGTATCCTCTTCTCTTGCACGTACCGATGAAATCGTCGCAGCGGCACCCCGAAGGGCACCGGCATCCGCATTATCAGCACCTGTAATTTCTCCGCTGTCGCCGTCAGGTGTGCAGCTCGCTTCGACAGGTTTTATCGGTACGTCGCCAGTGGTTTCACCGGCCGATACTGAAGCTGACTCGAAGACACTGTTGCATGCTGCGCAGGCGGTTCTTACCGGTTACGAAAATGCGCCGGATTTGGCCACGGTCAAGACGGTTCAAGCATTGGACTCGGTTGAGGTGCGTGATCCGGGACAGAGTGAGTGGACGGAGTTGGCGCGCGGGGCGGAGTTTTCGCCGGTTGCGGGTACAGAAATCCGTACCCTTGGTGAATCGTCCACGGCGTTACGGTTGGACAAGGGTTCTTTTATCGTGCTTGATCAACGGGGCGCATTGCACAGGACAACAGACGGCTATGCGCTTGATAATGGGTGTGCGGTGATTTCTCTCGCTGATGGACGCTTGAACTTGCAGCTTGGTGGTAAAGCGGTTCAGGTTCCGCAGGCCAGCCGGATTTTTGCGCAGGTTCGCGGCGGTGAGCAATATGCTCCGGGTGGTGAGCCGGCGCCGGTTGTAGTTGTGATGGACGGTGCGGTCGGAATTCCTGAGGCGCCAGAACGTCCGTTACTGGCAGGCTACGCTTACCGGTTGTTTGACACGCCGACAGGAATTTTTCCGCACCATGAAGTCGGAGGGCTTGAGCGTGAGCGTTTCAACCGGATGACGGGAGTGGTGCTGGCTGGTTACGAACAATAAACACGATCGCCTGTTCTCGGTTCTGATGAAAATAAAAAGCGCCTTGCTGCAAAACAGCACGGCGTTTTTTTGCGGGGGCTGCACATGGTGTCAGGAAAAGGATCGCATCGGTTCTGAAAGGCACGAAAGCCATAAATATAAAATGCGCCGGGTTTCCCCGACGCATTTCCCCTCCGTAGAGCTGCCCTCTGCAGGCGCTTACTGAAACAGGCATGGCAATAGCATTTCCCCAAACGCGATGTTGACCCTCACATGCTCTGTATAATTGCTTCTTGCCGTGTACGGCGGTTTTCTTTCAAACTGTTTTTCAATCCTGTTCGGAAACTATTTACTCCTGTCGCAATTATTGATTATCCGGCAATGTCAATATGAAACAACGCAGGTCTTTTCTGTAGGGAAAAGGCCTGCGTTGGGTGGTTTGTCGTATGAGAGATGCAATTGGATTAACAGAAAAGCAGTTGGTGCCTGCCAATCAGTTTTCCGATTTCTTGCCGGTTTCCACTTCTTCAATAACTTTTGACAGGGCAGCAGCTTCTTCCGCATGGGTTTCACAAAGCCGCTTCAGCATTTCTTCTGTTGATACTTCACGGGTTTCTCCGGCGATGCCATCTTCAAAACCGCGCTGCAGATAATACAGATTGACTTCACTGCCTTTGGTTTTAAGGAATTCACCGATGGCAGTGCCCAGTGCCGTATCTTCGGTGTCTTTTGAAGAGCCTTTCTTTTTCGCGCGTTTGGACTTTTTCTTACTGTCTTCTTCCGGTGCGACGATGGATTTGATTACATCCATGATCGATTCAATCTGTTCGTCAATATCTGCCTGATTTTCCGGATCGAAGTCGGGGGTCTTTTCAAAAGCAGCTTTCAGGGACTTGCCAGAGAGCCACCCGAGGGCGAATGACCGGTCGGCGGCGGTATTTTCTCCGGTGCCTATTTTGTAGAGCGGCGGAGCCAGCGGAAGCAGGATGGTTTTGATATATTCGTGCCAGTCCTTTTCCAGTTTCTTGTACTGCTTTTCTTTGATAAGCGGATGGCCTTTGTACATTTCTTCGACAATATCTTTGAACTTTTTGCGTCCTTTGCTGTCTGACAGGAGAAATGAGGTAAAGCTTTCGGCCAGAGCATAACGGAATGCAATCTCTGACTTAAGCCCGGAGCCCCAGTCTTCATGGGTCATGTTCATGCATTCTTCCAATGAAGGTGAAAATTCGGGCTCTTGCGTATATTTCTGCCTGAGCAGGCGCCAACGGTATGTACGTTTGTCACGTTCTTCCTGATTGGTTTTAGTATCTTCACGCAGGTTCCACCATTCAAAGTAGGTAGCAACGCCTTCGTTGAAGAAAACCGGGATCAAGCTTTTGCCGGTAAACTTCTGGAACATTGCGTGTGCGCCTTCGTGCTGCAATACCGGCCGGTTAAAGTAGACGAAGTCTTTGCCCTCTTCTTCCCACGGATAGCTAAGAACGTTCCAGACGGGCCAGCCGGGTTTGCTCCAATCCGGATAAAACAGACCGCCACTCCATTCGGGAACATCCGGCGAGGAATCGAGATAGCCTGATCTGTCTTTGTAGATGGTGACGGTCAGTTTTGTGAAGACGGTTCCCTTCGGCGGCACGGGAAAGACTTTCGGGAACTCTTCAACAAAAGAGTCCATATAGAATGTCAGCTCGGCGACAAAATCTTTTGAGATATCAGAGCGTACGATAAAGTCTTTCTCTTCGTACGTAAAAAAGCCATCGTCATCTTCATCGATTTTCTTGGCCAGCTTTTTGATTTTTTTGAGCTCGGAATCGGTCCATTCCCATTCGTAGTTGGTGACTTCCGCGGCGCTTGCAGTGCGGCAGCAGCACGGAAGGCCGCAGATCACATAGGCGGTGATCAGTAGAGATCCCAGCAGGAGAGAGAGTTTTCGGTTTTCTTTCACAGATGGTTGACGGTGGTGCTGATGCATGAATTTCTCCCTGTCCTGTTTATTGCCTCATGATGACGGCTGCAATAAAAATAATTGCCCGGAAATGCCTATACGCTTCCGGGCAATTAAAATCATGATACCGTGGATTCGTATTCAGAGCAAATGGTACAACCGAATATATTTTCCGATCACTCCGGTTTATCGCGTTTTTTCAGATATGCTCTGGTGTCAGGAGTGGTGTTGACGTGCCACTCGTCTCTCAGAAAGTCATACCAGTCGCCTTCGAGGTCATAAAATTCTTTCGGGGTAATGACAGGATCTTCGTCTTTGGATACTCGCATGAGCATTTCTTGTACAAGTTCGCAGCCGCTTTTGGAGCTGAACAGACAGTCAAAGATACTGGAACAGATGACCCAGTTACGGTAGTTCTCCTTTTCCCAGTCAGAGTCGCTCATGTCTATCATATCCTGAATCCGCGGCAGGTCGCCGTTGTCTTTGACATAATCCTTGATTTGGTCTATGAGAGGATACGACGCCATACGCTGCTTACGGGCGGTTTTTGCTTTTGATTTGCTGGTCGTCTTGAATGTATCGCGTACGTCCCAGTAACCATAGAATTTGGATATCCCGCAGATCATCCAGCGCGGAATATCTTTGGGGCCAATTTTTGACAATAAGTAGGCGCGTGTTGCTTCAACGCGAATTGAGGGAAAACGGCAATATTCGAAGTTCATCTGCGCGCGGCCGTTTTTCGGATCCATGTATGTATACATTTCAAACTTTGTGAACTTGCCGTCAGATGAGCTCCAGCTAAATGACGAAGTCGCATCGCTGCTGTGTACTTTGGATGCAAATTGATCTTTGGTATTGTAAATATAAAAAGTTCCTTTGGTTTTTTCCACGCCGGTGTCAAAGTCAAAGGTTTCATCCAGCAGTTCGTAGAACATGTCCATGTAATAACCGGCTTCGGCGGCAAATCGTGCCGAGATCTGGCATTTGATGGTCCAGTTATCCGTTTCGTAGGTATAAAACTCTTTGTCGTCTTTTCCGGCCTTCTCGATCTTCTTTTCGATGCTGTCGAGTTTATTTTTCTCCTTTGTTTCCCAGATGAAGCGTCGTTCTTCTGCGTGTGCGGAAACACACAAGGATACGAAAAGAATTGCCATGATAACGAGTCGTGTTGCAAGGCTGCTGTACGTAGTCATTTTCCTTCCCCTGACCAGATATTTAAAATTCAGATACAATGATCTGTCCATCACATCCTGAGACTGTTTTTTCCTTGTCGCGGTTTGTTGATCTGCCTGATATCCGAACATGGATACAAGAGAGGATAGCCAGTAGTGGCGGTTTATGCAATAAAAAACGAAAATTCACGGGGAAAGTTTGCCATCATCTGTAGGTGATAGATAAACGATATTCTCACAGATGAATTCGGGAAATGGCTGTGGCGTACAAAAACATAAATAGAATTATTTGAATTATATTGACATATTTATTATGGCATACCTTGATGGCGGGAAAGTGTAATCATGTTTAATTAATTGATATTCAATGGGTTGCCGAAAAATAGCAACTCGTTGTGCCGCTCAATAATCTGACTTTTGACGCACCGTCTGAATGATCGGCGCAAGATGATATTTGCGGCTACCTGATTCAGTAAGAACGTTCTGGACTATAAAATGAAAATAATGTTTTTTATTTGCTGCTAAGTAAGAATATTCCGCCCACACACATAATCAAACTGGTAAACGAAAAGATATTATACGGTTCCTTTAACTTCAGGTGACTGTACAGGGAGAAGCTTGAAAGATATGCGCAAACCATCAGAGGATATACGATTGCCGCAGAATTCATCGATGCCATTGTGTCGACGCTCAAAAACTGGAAATAATAAGAGCTGATTGCAAACAATACCCAGATCAAACTTACCTTGAGAACTCCCGCGATTTTTATTTTATAGTTTCCGGGGATAAATTTGAATTGCGAAAAGAGACCGTTGCCGACAGCGCATGCTGTCATGACCAGAGGAATGCGCATGTTTTTTACCGCTTCAACGTTCTGATATTTTGACGAGATGATAATTAGCGTAAGGCATGTTCCGGTAAACAAAATTCGGCAGAGCAACAGGCTTATCCAGATGATTTTATTGCGGGTGGACGTGCCGGATTCAGCGGAATTTGACCGGTATTCCTGAATCACCATCATCCCCAGCGACAGGAGCAATAATGTGAATCCCAGCCATCGCTGCCAGATGACGTGCTCGTTCAGGAAAAAAATCGAAAAGAGAAACGGAATGGCAATCGAGCTGTTTGACGCAGCTACAGAAATCCCGTTATGCCCATACTTAAAGCAGTTTACATTGACCGCTTCGGAAATAGAGTTGATAAAACCTGCTGCAACCAGCAGGATAATAAATGGCAACATCTGAGTTTCAGCAAATGAGACATCGGAATAATACAGAACATAAACGATCCAACAGATCACGCAGGCAATGCCGTTACTGATACAATAAAATTTAAAAATCGGGACTTCGTTTTTTGCGACAAATCTTCTTACACATGAAATCATAGACCAGATCAAGCCAGTGACAATGCATAGTGCGGTACCGGTAAACATGTCATATCCATTCATATAATTATTCAGGTTATTTTATGACAACAAAATCCTTTGGCGGAACTGTCGTGCCATCGTCGCTTGTAAAGGTTTCATCCGTGTGGTTGACGATGACTTTGGCTCCATTGGAGAAAACCGTTTCGGTCACGTTTTGGGTCAGGTATTTGAAGTCGTCGATGAATTCCATTTGAAAATCGGAGATTCTGGCCGCATCGTCCGAGACCTGCTTAATGACTTTTACATCTTTTTTCAGCTTTTCAGCCCCGCCGAAAACAAGGTCTCCGTCATTACTCCAGCCATCTGCCCCGGTGTAATAATCCGGGTTGAAAATGTGGTGATAATAGAACATCGGCATTGCCCCATAGGCGATTGAGGTCAGGTATGTTTTGTCGCCGGGGATCTTATTGATATTTTCCCGGAAGGCGTTATAGATCAGGAATCCATGGTAAACGATCGGATAAAGCGGGATGTCTTCATCAATATACGGCAGGCCGGAAGCAATATTTCCGGAAATGCTGTATGCACGGTCAAGCGCCGGCAGTGTCCAGTCGCGCGCACCTTCAGAATGCGCTCCGCCGAAAAGATCCTGTTGCTTTTCAAAGATCTTTCGGAACCATTCGGCGTTTTCGCGGCGTGACATCGGATGCTCCGGGCTATAGCATTTTGTCAGCTGGGCGCACGAAATCACATCGGAATAATAAACGCCGTTCACACCAAGATCCCGGATTTTTTCAAGACGGGGCGTTACATATTTTTCGCTGCAGCGTTTCGCGCAGAACTGGTAATACTGCCCACCGCCTGCACGCCCCGAGAGGGTAACGCTGCCATCGTGATTCCTTCCCATGTCCGCAGGATCATATTCATTGGACAATTTGCAGGCGCTCCAGTAGTTATCATGGCCTGATATCGGATAACCCAATTCCCGCGCACGTTCGATCAGTTTCCGGTAGCCATCTTCACCACCGAACACCTTCTCAACCGGAAAGACCTGCGACCATGCGCCGTCGTGGCCGCCGTAATTCCAGCCGACCATACAGAATTCGGTATTGCCAACGCCTTGCTCAGCACATTCTTCCACCAGCGCCTGTGCATCAGCAAAGGTCATGTACACTTTTACCGGCGGTTCTGTTTCCGGTGTTTGATCCAGAATTGTGGGCGGTACGGGTTTATGCCCAAGACGGCAGCGGATATAAATAGCTTTCGATGAATACTCCAGAACAGGGTTATTCTTGATTTTCTCACGCAAGGTCGGTAGCTTCCGTTCGGCCATATTGTAGTTACGATAGGCCTTTCCGATTCCGGCATACG
The DNA here is from genome assembly GCA_003249795.1 of bacterium. Classification (GTDB taxonomy): domain Bacteria; phylum Planctomycetota; class SZUA-567; order SZUA-567; family SZUA-567; genus SZUA-567. Next base: position 25,377 of record QKHZ01000188.1, read on the forward strand.
AGGCGTCACTGCCTTGCAGGATTTTAAAATGAACAAGAATATCTTCCTGCAAGATGCCTTCATCCTGAAAATCGCGAAGATCAAAAACAGGGTCTGCTGAATAGCGTTTGTCCTGTCCCCAGCACGTGCGAATGGAAAGGTGGAAATCAAACTGCCCGCCATCAACAATCGCTGCGATTGCGGTACCGTTTCCATGCACTGCGCCAAACAATGGCATTGTACAGATAGACGGACACGGATAAAAAACCGGCAACTTATATTCAGCAGCAGTCTTCTTTTCGTTTTTGCAGATTCCGCCTGTTCCGCACGGCAAAACCAATTTGCCGCCATCGCCCTCTGTGCCTGCAACAAATCCCGGTAAGAGCCTTAGTGTTTTAAATTTGTAGTTGCCTGATTCGGCAACCGAATCCTGAGGGATCACCGCATCAACCGAATTGTCGCCGATACAGACCAGGTTGAGCTGAAAGTTCAAGCCCATCGCAGGATGGGAGGCATTGCAGTCTATGCCATTCTGGTTCGGAGAAAAGTCAACCGCCCAGCCGTTTTCTTTTGTTACTTCACAAAATTTTTCCTGCCCGTGATGATCCCAGCAAGTGACAACGGCAGGCATCTGCGCGCGACAAATAACACGGTCGCCGATGACATATCCCAGCGATTCTTCCATCTTTTGGATGGCTAACATTTCTGTTCTCCCTTATTAGAACACATATGTTTTAATTACGACAGTAAAATACACCGTGATTGAAACAAAAGCAAGTTATATTGGCAGTTTATTTTGAATATACTTGAAAAGTCGTCGAAAACGTCATATATCATGCTGTGGAATTAATGAATATTGTCCCCGGTAGCAGGATACCCTCAATTGTCAGACAGTAGTGTGAAAATACGGATTATGGACGCCATCTGTTCGATGGATGGGCCGTCGTCAAAAAAATCAGTCCGGCAGGCTACCGGGTTTGCGTGGAATACAGTTGGTAGGATCATCGACGGACTTGTGCAGGACAAGATCCTGATTGAAAAGCAGGGCGAGCCAACGCATCCGGGACGCCCGATCACATATCTTGAGCTGAATCCGGACAATAAGCTTCTGGTTGGAATCGCGCTTGGCGGAAATTGGTGGCGGTTTGTCTTGTGTAATTATTCTTTCGATATACTTCATGAATATAAAATTCTCACGCCAAAATGGAAAGATGAAACGAAATTCTACAAGGCGATTTATGATTTTATCATGGCATCACTTGAAAAGACGGGGACTTCGCTGAAAGCCATTCATTGTATCGGTATTGCTTCTGCCGGAAATATCGATCCGGAAAACGGAGTACTGGTATCGGCTTCAACGATGGGTGTGAAACCGGGCTTGCGCCTGCCGCTGCAGCAGGAAATGAAAAAACTTTTGAAGAAACCGGTTCTTATCTCAATCTCAACGGTCGCATGCGCTTGGGCCGAATATAAATTCGGGGAATATGCAGAAATACGCAATCTTATCTCTGTTGGAATCAGCATTGGCATCCGCGCCGGAATCATCATCGACGGCAAGCCATTGATCACGAGTCCTGACAGGCCTGCCGGTTCAATTGGACATACCTATATCCCCGGCAATAAGCGTCAATGTGTCTGTGGGCGCAAAGGGTGCCTTGAAGCATTTTCCGGAGGAAGATCGCTGGTAAAAGTCGCTGGAGAGCTTTACGGCAAAACAGGTTGGGAATGCGCAAGAGACATTGATCTGGCGGCACAAGATGGTGATATCAGAGCCAAAAACATACTGACGCGTGCGGCAAGGCTTGACGCAATGTGCATTGCCTTTGTCGTGCAATTGTACCGCCCTGAGGCTCTTGTTTTTACAGGTGGCCAGTGCGTAGAAGACGGCTTCTTTTATAATACGTTTCTTGAAAAACTTAAGCGTTTTTTACCGGAAGACGTCGCCGCGTCGATGCGAATATCAATCTCAAAAATCAAAGAATATGGAAATGCAATCGGAGCCGCCCGTCTGGCATTCGAAAAATATTTTTGACTAAATCGTCAAGCATTGCCAACACCTGAGAAAATCAACGCGCGCTACATAAGCATCACTGCAAGCAGGATGTTGCATTCAGACGATCTAAAAGATTTCAAACGATCTGCAACTGGCAAAACATGAATTTGCTTTTGCAGGGCTTAGCGCTTCAAATTTCACAAACCGCCCTTCATGCGCTTGGGAAAATTCAATGATTTGCGGGACTGGATTATTCAGGATATTATCAAAACTTCCTTGATGAACGACTTCATCGTCAACCAAGATCCTGTATTTCTCGACAGCGCCATTCAGCCAATTCACATGATAGATAAATCCGCGAATCGACTGATCCTTACCCGTATCAATTGTAAACGAGTGCGGGTAGGGAGTGTTTCTGGCTGAGATCCAGGTCTCTCCGTCGACCGGGATATTTTCTTTCAGGTTATGTTCATCATATTCGCTGTCAGCGTCGACGACCTTCCATTGCGTCCGTTCAACTCCGAACTTCAGCTGCGCTTCCGGCGCGCTCAGCTTCAAGTCTTCATATTCATTTGTCAGTCCCAGCTTCAGTGCAGTGATCGCCCGGACGATTCCCGCCTGCGGACAAACAACCGGCTTGGTGTAGATTTGAGACGCTTGCGTTGGTTGCGAATTATCCAGCGTATAGTGCACGACAAAGTCATCTCCTGCCGTGATCGTGATTGTGCCATCAGCACTGTGTTCGATTTTTGGAGGAAACAAGAGTGGCGCCTGATAATAGACGCCGAATTCCTTCAGGCAGACAGGAGCCAGCATTTTGGTGATTTTGAGTTTTACTGCATCTGTCGAAACGGTTTCTGTCCTGACCAGTTTTCTGAATGAGATGGTCGAATCGGTTGAAAGTAATTTCCAGTTGCCGGTTTCATCGCGATAATGCAGTTCAAACTCTTCTACGCGCTGACCAAGCTGCGAATATTCACAGAGTTTGAAAACGTTTATCTTTTGGGCAGAACCGAGTTCAATAATGGCCTCGCAACCTGTCGTGCCTTCATCTGGCGACCAGAACGTTTCTGGATTGCCATCAATCATATTCTGTGTGCAAAATTCGGCACTCCGTTCATCGGAAGAGATAGCTTTTTTACCGGCAGCGAAATCTGTTTTGAATGTTCTTTCCAGCACGGAACGCCATTCTTTCAGGCGAGCGACATCGACCGGATGAAACTGTCCGCTCCGGTCTGGCGGAACGTTCAGATTCAGGCACGAACCGCGGCCTACCGAGTGATAAAAGATTTCAATCAGATTTTCCAGCGAACGGAGCCGGTGGTTTTCGTTTTCGTGGTAATACCATCCTGGCCGGATCGAAACATCCACTTCCGACGGCCAATAGAATTGTCCGTCAGGATCGCCATTCTGCAATTTCTCATGGGTATAAGCGTTTATCGTTGCCCAATTCGGATTTCCTGAAAACCCCGATTCATTTCCACACCAGCGGATATCGCGGAAGTCGCCCATGTGTCCCATGATTGCCGCATCGGGAGCGCATTCGTGAATAATTTTTACGCAACCTTCATAATCATATTCCTGCGATTTTTCACCCTCGCCTTTTGCGCCGTCGAACCAGGTGATAAAGACGTCTTTGCCGCCCTCGCCACCGTAGTTTTCGATTAATTCGCGGAGCTGGTTTCTGAAGTATTCATTATAGGTTTCCCCCTCGCCATACCGCTCATCATGCCGGTCCCAGGGGGAAAGATAAAAGCCGACTTTTAATCCATATTTTCGTGCCGCATCGGAAAATTCCCTGACAACATCCCCTTTGCCGTCACGCCATTTGGAATACTTTACCGAGTGTTTTGTATATTGGCTCGGCCAGAGGCAGAAACCGTCATGATGCTTGCAGGTCAGAACAGCGCCTTTAAATCCCGCTTCCGACAAGACCCGGCACCATTGGTCACAGTCCAGATCGGTCGGGTTAAACAGGTCCACCGACTCGTTTCCATCGCCCCATTCTCGATCTGTAAATGTATTGACCGTGAAGTGGATAAAAGCATATAGCCCCATATCCTGCCACAATAGCTGGTTCTTGTTTGGGCATGCCCCGAAAGTTTCCACCTCGTTCATCAATGATGTCATGCGATCCTGCTCCTGGACAAAAGTATTTTCTCGCGTTATCAATAATCAATGGCGGGAAATCCTCAGACCTGAAATTGAAAAGAATAAAATTTGATCATGGTCGTCGCTTGCCGCCAGAAATCAATCTGGTATAATCTGAAGCGTACCAGCAAAAAACGCAATGTCAAGTGAAGCCTTTGAAATTGGTGTGAAAAGGAATAGAATCGCAAATATGGCAAAGTCATCGAAGAAAAACAGGACGGAGCAATCAAAGCATCTGGTGGATCAGACCTATATGGAGGCACTGACCAGGCTGCGCAACGTGGTTGCCGAGGAATATGCCGACGGGGGCTGGCTTCCGTCAGGGCGGGATATGTGTTTGCGACTGGGGGTCAACCGGATCACCTATACCAAGGCTCTTTCACGCCTGATTGACGAAAGGGTGGCGCAAAACTATCCGCGAAAAGGAACATACATCAAGCCGAATTTCTTCCGTATCAGAAAGGTGGGTGTGATCATCGGAAATGGTGAGGACTCCCCGTTTCTGGCAGTACCGAATCTGCTGATGCATGTGATCAGTGAGTTTCAGAACAACAACATCTCGATCCAATTCATTCAGGCGACTCATCCCGAGAGCTTGCTAAAAAAAGCGGTATTTCATTGCGTCAGTGGTTTGCTCTGGCTGTATTCGCAGCCTTCTGCGCTGGCTGTTGCTGACCAATTGTCTGCAGAGAATCATATGCCGCTGATGCTGGTTCGTTTTTTTGACCCCAAGCAGGATGAGGATATCGCTTCTATTTCAACGCCTCTTATTTCGCGGGATTATCAGGAGTTTGGAAAACAACGCGCACGGAGCCTAATTAAGCGTGGGCACAGACAAATCGCCTACGCTGGAAGTTACTGGTTTGCCCAATACACCGGATTTAATGATGAACTAAATGCCGCAGGAATCGATTTCGGTAAATCTAACTGCTTCGAGAGCGAAAATGACATTCGTCAACGCATGCCGGAATTTATCAGAACGAAAAAGATCACAGCGTTGCTCAGCGAAGGGAATTTTCTGGACAACGTTTTCATGACAGTCAACACCCTTTCTGGAAATCTGCAGCCAGAGTTGTATGTGCGTCATTTGAATGAACTCGCTCTGTATCATCAGTATCCGGAAGTAAAATCAATACATGTTGAATATATGGAAGCCACCGACCTCGGCATCGCCGCCGCGCAGGCAATGGCTGCGCACGTTATGCACGGCACGCCACTGAAATCCCAATCGATTCCGCCACGGTACCGCATCAGAAAGCTTGACCAGTCGGTGAAGTAAACAATTCTACAACGTTCAAATTCAGTTATCGATTTTCGTAAAACGTCAAGAAAAGTACGTTGTATAAATGCGACTTGACATTCTATACTATACTGTATATAATACAGCATAATACCTAAGGAGGCGGTATGCATTCACAAAAACGGGGCTATACCCCTCTCTATTATGGAATCGCGGAAGAGCTGCGCAAGAAAATCCTCTGCGGGCAGCTGTCTGCCTCATCTCGTCTTCCGAACGAGGAAGACATGCGTGCGCAATACGGTGTCAGCCGCGTCACGATCCGCGGAGCCCTGAAAAAGCTCGAGTCGGAAGGACTGATCCGCCGCATCAACGGCAAGGGCACGTTTGTTGCAGAGCAATCCTTGCGTAAGAGCAAGCGCTTGCTGCTGGTTACTGACGATTCGCCGGCACAGATGCCGCATTTGCATAAACTGATGATGGGTGCCGTCATCAGGGCGCAGGAGCTGGACTTCGAGGTGCAAGTATGCCCTGGTGTCAAGCTGCGCGCACAATTGCGACGGGCGATTGAAATGCCAACGCACCGGATCGGCCTGTTGTTTCTGCGTTGCCGTAATCTGAACGAAAATGATCTCAGCTATGCGGAGAAAAATGGAGTCGTCAGTGTTGTCGATGCAGGGCGGCCGCTTTCCGGATGCAATTCACTGGCCGTTGACAATGCTGCTGCGATGTATGAACTCGTCGACCATCTGTTCGGACTCGGACGCTGCCGGTTCGGGATTTTTACGGCATCCTCGGCGTTTCCATGGTCATCGTTTGAAGAGCGTTGTGGGGCAGCGATGTCTCATCTGAAACATCTTGGAATTTCGGAGCGACAGATCCGAGTTGTCACTCTAGACGAGAAAAAGGATATACGTACAGATGCGTATACGATGACTGCTGCATTCTTTAGGAAATCATCTACACCGATCGATGCGCTGATTTGCGTCAATGACCTGATTGCCGTGCAGGCGATGCGCTGGATGACTGAACACGGCATCCGGATTCCAGATGAGGTCGCGGTTACGGGATTCGATGATGTGGATCTGGCGCAATACTCGACGCCTCCTTTGACAACGGTGCGACAGGATTATTTTCAGTCCGGTGCGCATGCGGTCAATGTTTTGGATGGGCTGATGGAGGCGTTTGATAACCGAAGGATCCGTCAGGTTCGCAAGCTGGATCTTATCGTCAGGCAAAGCACTGTTGGTATTTGCCCGTAATTTGTTACAGATACGCATGCATATAAAGTCGTTCCCATCTTTGTGTCCAAATTGAAAGGCACTTCTCGTGTCGACAACCCATGAGTTCGCATATTCCGAGCAAGCTCCCAAGGATATCCTCCGTCAGTCTGCGGAAAATAATGCAACACTATCATCCTGTTGCGGATACACCGGAGAGGTTACGCTGACAGACAGCGCGGTCATAATCTTACTGGCCGGCGCGCTGGGAGCAGGGGACATGCTTTCGATCATCACGACATCGCTATTGCCGTTTTTTAACGGGCTGTTTGTTTTGCCGATGGCGTTTGTCGCCATGCGAATCGGTATCCGGCGGCTTATCAATGTGTCGTGCGGACTGTCGGCGCTGGCATATTTTGCAGCCGTCGCGTCACCGTGGTTTGGAGATGGGTCGCGATATGCGTTATTGATGGCGATTGTTCTCTTCTCCTTCAGTTTAACGGGGTTCATTTCCGGGTGGTTTCCTCTTGCCGATACATTTCTCACGCACGAACGGCGGATTCATTTCTTCAGCCGGATGCGCTTCTGTCACCAGTTGACGGCAGTCACATTTCTGACGGTAGCCGGATTTCTGATCGGGAAACAATCTCCGGTTTGGAAGCTCCAGTTGCTGCTCGGAGTTGCGGCGGTGATTTATGTGGGGAGGCTTTTGTTTATTCGGAAAATCCCGCATTTACCATTGCCAAAGGGATATGAACCGATTGAAAACATGTGGACAGCGCTCCGTCAAGCGATTGGCAACCGTCCGTTGGTCGGATTTTCGCTTTACGTTTTCATGCTGAATCTGGCAGCATATGGTACGGTACCGCTGACATTGCTCTATCTGAAAAAATCGTTGCAGGCACCGGACAATGTAATCGTTCTAATCTCAGCTTCAGCATTGTGCGGAATGCTGTTCGGTTATCTTGTTGTGCGGCGGATGGTGGATTTGCTGACTGTAAAACATGCATTGCTCCTGTTTCATCTTGCTCTCATGGCGGTCAATGCCTCCTTGTTTCTGATTGGTAGCGCAACAGATGCCACGTTCGTTCTTATCGGCATTCTACTGTTTGCATACAACTTCACGATTGCCTCGGCATCGGTTGTCACCGCCAGCGAAATGATGCGTTTGTCCGCGGGAAGCCCGCGGACGATATCGATGGCTCTGTTCAGCACATTTTATTACGGCGGGTTCGGGATATCGCGTCTTTTGGCGTCTCTGCTGTTAGGGTCGGGGCTTCTGGCAACCGAATGGTTTTGCTATGGCCACCGCATTACGCACTATCAGACACTGTTTCTGTTTTTTACGGTTTTTATCCTGCTTGCGGCAGTCTTTCTGATGATTGTTCCTGCGATTATCACGTTACCGGAACATGGGCAAGATAACACGCAGGACGAGAACCATTCAGGAAATAATGCGACAAACATTTCTGCAACATGCAATCATGCATAATTGAGCCGTCAATTTTTTCATACAGGAGTAATGCATGTCAATAACGATCAATCCTGTTTTGCCTGACTTGCAATACGCGCGCGACCATTTCAGAACCTGCAGCCTAACGCAGCAGCTGATCAAGGCACTCGAAACAGATGCTCTTGACTGGAGCCAGTATAATCTAATGCCAACACCTGACGAACCGGCAGGCTGGACCCATCATTTTTTCTGCCCACGCAGCGGTGAACCTCTCGTGTTCGATCCGGATCATCCGCATGAACATCGTGTCCTTAACCAAGCAACGATTCTGACCGGCGAAAATTACGACCGTGCATGGCGTTCAATTGTCCATAATACGAATGTTGTACAGATGGAACGATGCGCGATTCTGCTGCAGTTGGGAATTCATCCGGAACTCTGTCGTCAACAGATTTTGAAATTCGCAACCGAATATCCCGAGCGTTATCCTGAATATTCGGTTGGGGCGTTTTTTGGCAATCCGGGTCGTCTTCAGCCGCAAGCGTTGGATGAGGCAGTGTGGATCATTTCGTTTCTGCGGGGGTTGCGCTGGAGCGGACTTCGCCATGAAATGACCCCGTTTCAATGTGAGTCAATTTCAGTCATGGCACGGATGGTTGTTGATCTGATAAAGCCTGCTGCCGAATCATTTGGTATTCACAATATCGCGTGTTGGATCATCGCTGGGATCGCTGCCTGTGCAGACTGGCTGGAGGATTCTGCATTGCTGGAGTGGTGCTGGAGCGGGCCATACGGGATCAGCCGCCAAATCAGCTTCGGTATTGATGCAGACGGCCTTTGGCACGAAGGCAGTACGCATTATCATTATTATGCGCTTTCTGCTCTCATGTCGTTTTTTGAAATAACTGGATGTGAGTTTGTACCTTCTGCGGCGCGCAACAAATTGATTGATGGCTTTACGGCTCCGCTGAAGCTGGCGTATTGTGATGGAAAAATCCCTGCTTATAACGATTCTTGGCCGAATCTGCATGTGACCGATCACGTCGATCTTTACGCTCTGGCCGCGAAATTATTCCAGTCGGATCAACTGCAAGCATGCCTTGCCGTGATTAACGCATATCCGTTTGAAAACAAACCCCGCGTCTTCAGCCGGTCATTCAATATGTTGTTCGGTTATACCAAAACAACGAATCTGGATGCGCGCGTAAATGTGGGAACGCTGGTGTTTGGAAAGACCAAATCCGCTCATACTGAATTACCAGCGTCAGCAAAAAATCAAAATGCGATTACTCCAACATCAACATTGCTTGGATACAGCGGCATCGCCATTCTTCAGTCTTCTTCCGTCCGGATCGGTTTCCGTTACGGTCCTTATGGCGGATGGCATGACCATTGTGATAAACTCTCCATCGATGTCGAAACACAATCGGGTTGGCAGTCTCTCGATATTGGCACAAGCGGTTATGGTGCGAAGATCACGAATACATGGCAACGTTCAGCTGCCGCCCATAACACCGTCATGATTGACGGTATAAAACAAAATGCAGGAAGCGGACATTTGGTGCATTATGATGAAACCCGTGTTTGCGCTGAATCCTCAAATGTCTATGATGGGGTCAGGCTGATGCGGGAACTGTCGCTGCAATCCGGTGGTTTGCGGGATACGTTTGAAATTACGGCAACGTCTCCGCGACGAATTGATTGGATCTTTCACGGCGACGGGTTGTTTGTTCCCGAGTTGAACGGCATGGCGGCTCAACAAATTGATTTTTCTGCAGAAGAAAACGGGCTGAACGTGCTTGAAAATATTCAGATGATTCCTATGCCGAAACAATTGAAAGGGCAATGGACTTGTGAAGATTTAACGCAGAGAATTGAGTTGACGGCTCCTGAAGGCGCCGAGTTTTATTGGGCTGAGGCACCTCTTAATCCGAACGGCAGACCCATGGGGGTGATCGTCATCCGAATGGTTTCAGATCATGCGCTGGTTACAGCAGAATTTTTCGTATAACCAGGGCATGTGCTTAAACGACAATCATGATAGCCGGTCTATTCAAAGCGTGGATGCTTGTGCTTGTGTTCAACGCCAAGGGAGAGGATTCTTTGTTTCAGGTTCTCGTCGATCTTTTCAACGTCATCAAGGTTATGAATTCTGATATGCCCGAGTTCTTTGAAATGATAGGTTTCCGTTTCATCCGGCCCCACTCCTCTTCCCGGATGATAAATCGGAAATGAGATACCTTTTGTCATGAGCTCTTTCAGTTTGTCAAAATGCGTTGTGTAGATGTCGCGGGGATAAACCTGTTCTTTCGCACAGATTGATGCAGCCATTCCGATAACCTCACCCAGAATTCCCAACGTCCGCATGACACGCGCGCACGAAAACGCGACATGCGTCAGGCTGATATGGCGACCACCCAAAAACAGGTTTTTCACATCTTTTGAATACAAACAGCGGTACGGGACTGGATACGCTAGCCCGATGCCGCGATGGTATGCGCACGAACGGAAGGCTTCGGAGAATTTTGCTTCATTTTCCGGATCAGGATAATGGATATCAATGTTCCAGCCCATGGTGCCTGTCGCATCGGGAAATTCTTTGTGTTCTTCGATATCATTCTGGTTCAGGACATAATCGCCTACAACACGATAACTTTCGCGTTTACCTCCGATCGGCGACACCCAGTCCAGCGTATTATTGGCCCATTCCGCTTTCCTCACCGAATGATTTTTCAGAAACGACCAGTTCGCATAGAGAGCCATTAACCCGTAGTCGCGGATATATTCAGCATCCTTGACCTGATCGCGATACTGGCCGGTTTCCCACTCCCAGTCGCCGCGACGGATGTAATAAGCATTGTCTTCGTTGAACTCCAACCCCCAGTCAACATCAGGAAAGGTTGATGGTTTCTCGTCTGTTCGGGCAAACCAGAGAACAGAAACACCCATCACCTGATTGTCCGCTTCTTTCGGCGCAAGCGATTCATGAAACTCTTTCGACGCTTCGCGCCCGTACATCACGTCTGCACCCATTAATCGCGCCAGAAGCGCATCACCGGAGCAGTCTGCAAAGTATTTGGCTTTATAACGTTTTTCTTGCCCCGTGCGGCAGCTTCGTGTAATGACGGCAGTGATGACTGACGGATCGGCTTCAGAATTTTCAACACGGATAACGCGCTCGTTCACAGAAAGCGTATATTGTTTTTCAGGCAGCAACCGGAAGACATTTTTCTTGCGCGCATCTTCATACACTTCTTCTGAGAACGTCGACCCGCTTCCCATGACAGGCGTGATCTCCTTGACGACATTCCCGAGATTGGGATAAGGAGGCAGGTGGATCAGGCCGCCTGCACTCACGCGAATTTCCGAACTGTTGCAGCCGCCAAGAAGATCACGGTCCTGCATGAGCGCGACCTTCAAACCGTTTTTAATCGCGCTGACAGCCGTGCATACTCCTGCAATTCCTCCGCCGACAACGACGAGATCAAATTCATCCGGCATATCAGTTGTTTTGATTTTGTTTGTGTTTTTGCGCAAATCCTCGACAGAGTCGAAACGATTCCCTGGAGTTTCATTCGGATCGAGCGTCAGATACAGCGCATCGCATCGTCCATTAAATCCGGTAAGATCATGCAACGCGACAGCGACTTCGCCTTCGGATAACACAATCGAACCGGCCTTTTGCCACCCCCATTCGCATCCATTTGTTCCGAGTATTTCCGGCAACTCTTCGCCGCCGATTTTAACGGTGAAACGCCCGGCCGATGTGCCACGATTCCACACCGCCGTCCAGTCACGGGTCCGAGCCCACACATGCCACTCGCCGCGAGATGGGATAACGCATGTCGTGCTTGCATCGGTTACCGGGATGCCCATGCCGTGCGCCATAAGGTATGCCGATCCCATCACCTCCATCGAGCCCTCATCAACAACCCATCCGCCAAAATCAGAAAACGATTCCGCTTCAATCCAAACTTGCGCTGACATGTAATTCTCCCATCAATAATTTTACAAAATTCAAAGTCGGAGTGTAGGCTCAGAATTAAGCGATCGGTTTACGGTCTCATCAATAGAAATCTGAAAAGATATTTTTGACCTTAGGTTTCTTCAAACCGTTGCGGTATACCGGCCGGCAGCGTGTGCAAACGTCATGACCGTTCGTGACAAGCGGCAGGTACCGGCGGCAATATGGGAAAATCCCGCGCCGCGGCTTGCTACCAGAAGATTGTCATATTCTTTCGGCATGAGGCTCGCCATTGGGATAGCGAATTTCTCGCGCAGTTCCTGATGCATTGTCCCGTGAATGTCGAGCGGGTGGTCACAATAGGCTGCGACTGGTCCTGGGTCGATTTGGTTTGTCACGCCAGCCAGAACATCATTTTCAGTCACAACATACCGGGCATCAAGCCGATAACCCTCGCGGATTCCGATTTCCGGAGCAAATGCCAGAAATTCCCAGTCCGGGTGTTTTCCAACGAGAACCTGCCAGCGATAGGAGTCCCATGCCAGTTGCCGTTGTTCCTGCAAAATCCGTCCATGTTCTTTCGGCTGGTCCGGCGGGAGTATTCCTTGGCCGCAAATGTTGATCAGAATGTCGCCGTTCGGAAGTTTTCCGGCGCAGTACGAATCAATCTGCGCATATTCAGGAACCGGCGACTCATCGATCCTGACTGGATTTGCCGTCGGGCGCACACGGTAAATCCAATTGACCTGATTCAGATTATTGCGGTCGGATTCACCGGGAGCATGCGGTTCGTTATAGACAGACTTTGCTTCTGTGCCGAGACGATGGCTGCAACCCGCTTCCCGTGCGAGATTGATTTCTGCCGTGCAATCAATAAACCAATTTGCTTCGATGGCATAAGTTCCGCCAATTCCGGAACAGATGATTTTCTTTATATTGCCATTTTCACGTTCGCTAGCGATAAAACGGCTATTGTAAAAGACATCAATGTTGCCGATCTCTGCGAATTCAGCATCAACTGCCATTAGAAACGCCCACGGTTCGAACAGCAGTGCGCCGTTTCGTGTTCCTGTATGGGGGTTCAGCCGCCGGTCAGCTTTTTCATAAGCGGTTTCACGTGCGCCCAACGGGATGGTCTGCATTCTTTGCCACAGCCGTTTACACAACGGTGACGAATCGCAGACCGGTTCCCACGTATGAACCCAGGACATGGTGATTGTCCCTCCGAGGATATGGTTTTTTTCGACAAGAATCACATCGGCCCCGCAGGAGGCGGCACCATACGCTGCACCGATGCCACCGCTTCCGCCACCGATTACGCACACATGAGTCTTGAACGTTTGCATAATAATTTCCTATATCCTGATCCAAGAAATCAAACATATTTCATAATAGCAAATGTTCTTGATTCTGGATTGTTGATCGTATAATTTCTTAAGAATGAATTATAACATTTCTTAAAACCAATCAGAAAGAATACATCATGCCCAAAGGCGTTATGAAATCGAAATATCAGGTTCCCAATCTTGAACGCGCGCTAAAAATTATGGAGTTTCTCTCCACGCGCCCGTCTGCGGTTTCCATGGCCGAGATTACCCGCGAACTTGGTTACCCGAATAATAGCGTCTTCCGCATCGTCTCGACTCTCGAAGAATACGGTTATCTGAATCGGGATCCGCAAAGTAAAGAGTTCCGCCTGAGCCGCAAACTGCTTTCCCTCGGTTATCAGGCGCTTGTGGAAACCAGTGTGATTGAAAAATCATCCGACCTCCTCCGTTCGCTGCGCGACAAAACCGGAGAGACTGCATTGCTCGGGACATTGCTTGACGGTGAGGGCGTCGTCCTTGAGCAGATGCCGTCGACCGCGCCGATCAAGTTTACAGTTTCTCCCGGAACGCGCTTTGCGCTGCATACGGCAGCTCCGGCTAAAGCGATTCTCGCATTTTCCAATGATGACGAAGTTGATCGTCAAATTGGCCTGATGCAGTTTACCATATTCACCCGTCGTACGCTCCGCTCCGCTGACGGTTACCGCAAAATCCTCGCTTCTGTTCGCAAAACCGGATACGCGACTGATTGCGAAGAAGAATCCGAAGGCGTCTCGTGCCTTGCGGCTCCGATCTTCGACTACCGCGGCCATCCCATTGCGGCGATCTGGATTACCGGCCCTACTTTCCGTCTTACCACCGAACGGCTTGACGCTATCGCAAGCATTGTGATAGACCATGCCAGCGCAATTTCTGTCCGGCTGGGTTTTCAGGATGAACGTCACACTCCCAGCGAGTGATTGCCAACGTTTCTTTCGAGAATCTTATCGCATCAACATTCCGCCGGTGACGTCAAGCGTAGCGCCGGTGATGTAATCCGCTTTTTCTGAAGCAAGAAACGCGATGGCACACGCCACTTCCGACGGATCGGAGATCCTCCCCAGTGGGATACGTTCGAGATATTCCTGTTCGCGTTCGGCCAGCGCCTTTTCATTCATTGGCGTTCGCATCATACCGGGTGCGACGGCCGTGACGTTAATTCCGTACTTAGCAACCTCACGCGCGAGAGAGACCGTAAACGTGACCAAGCCTCCCTTGGCTGCAGCGTAGTGTGCATGACCACTGGTCGATCCGTGAAACGCGGCTTGCGAGACGATGTTGATGATCTTGCCTTTGATCTGGTGCTTGATGAAATAATTGACAGCGCGCTTGGAGTACATGAACGGTCCGGTCAAGTTGATCCTCACAGTCTTTTCCCACGCCTCGTCCGGCATGTCTTTCACATAATCGGTCGGCCAGATTCCGGCGCAGTTAACGAGGATATCAAGCCGTCCTGTTTCATGGTTTGCGGTTTCAATATTTGAGTCAATATCTTCGGCAACAGTGATATCGCCTTTTGCCGTCACAGCCTTGATGTCATATTTCGAGGACAACTTCTCAGCCAGCGTATCAGCATCATCCGGATTAAACAGGTAATTGATAATGACATTTGCACCCTCTTGCGCCAGCACTTCACAGACCGAAGCGCCGAGGCCGCTGTTACCGCCGGTGACGATTGCCGTTTTACCATTCAGTTTTAGATCCATGAGATTCGCCTTTATGTTTTCTTATGCCTGACTTATGCAGGGATCAATCCGCGACAAGGTTCGTTACGAAGGAACTTGACTAGCTCCGCCGCAAGACGAACCGGTGAATTCAGGAACGCGTCATTGGAGCCACCAGCCATGTGCGGTGTCAGCGTAACGTTTTCAAGACGCACGAGAGGATGATCTTTTCCCGGCGGCTCGTCCTCAAACACATCAAGAAACGCGCCTGCGATTTGTTTCTGTTTCAACGCATCGTGCAAAGCCGCTTCGTCAACCAGTCCGGCGCGGGAAGTATTAATCAGATATGCGGTCGGCTTCATTCTTGCCAGCATATCGGTATTCACAAGATGCCGGTTCTGTGGTGTCAGACGCGCGTGAAGCGATACGAAGTCAGAAGTGGAAAATAATTCCTGCAAAGGAACGGAACGAACGCCTTCAGGAAATGTTTTGCAGAACGGATCATACACAATAATATCCATGTCAAAACCGTGCAGACGCTTTGCGACTTTCCGGCCGATCTCGCCGAATCCGATCAGTCCGACGGTTCGTCCGGGCAGATCAGGAATCATGCCAGAGTTCGGATACTCGCGAATCCACTCGCCGTTTTTGATTCCGTAGTGGCCGCGGGCAATGTTTCTCGCTTCGCAGATGATTGCACCGACTGTGAAATCAGCAACTGCATCCGCATTGCGTCCCGGGGTGTTGAAGATACTGATGTTTTTCTGTCGGGCGTATTCGAGATTGACGTTTTCATACCCGCCGCGCAGGACGCCGATGGCTTTCAGTTTTTTGCAGCGATCGATTACTTTCTTGCCGATGGGACAGAACTGTGTGATCAGGATTTCCGCCTCTTCGATTTTCTGCAGGAGCGGCTCCGGCATTTCGTATGCTTCACTGCCGTTCTGTTCGATTTGCAGATTGATCTCCTGCAACTTTTCAAAGGTGCCGGTGTCCCAATCAAACACGTCGATAGCAAGGCCGTTCTTATCGAATCCCTTGCGGATATATTCTGCTGGGATAAACAGGTCCCCCACGCCGCAGATCTTCATTGTCTTTCCTTTCGCACTCGCATGACTGAGCAAACTCATGTTGATTTCAGTTCGTGCCACCTATGCTTTTCCGTTTGAACCGAACAGACGAATCTTGCCGCGTACCGCTTCACGCAGTGCGGCGTCAGGTTTGATCCGGATGACGCTTGGCCATGTCGACATGTTCTTGAGCCCGTTCAGCACGTCTTTCATCGATGAATTCCAGGCGTTGAGCAGCTCGGAATAAATATTGATTTTGCAGATACCGTTTGCAATTGCGTTTTTCAACTGGTCTTCCGGCGTGCCGGAGCCGCCGTGCAACACCAGCGGTACCGGCGAAATCCGGTTGATCTCTTTCATGCGTTCGATATCCAAAACCGGCGCCTTGACGTAAACTCCGTGTGTCGTGCCTATCGCAACCGCCAGCGCGTCGACTCCGGTCTTCTCCACAAACTCCCTAACCTTGGCAGGCTCAGTTAACGTATCTGCCGCATCTTCATGGCCGGTTACCGCATTCTCACCGCTTCCGGCAATGCCGTCGCCAACATGCCCTAACTCTGCTTCAACCGTTACGCCTTTTGATTTAGCTATACCGACAGCTTCAGCCGAACGCTTGACATTCTCTGTAAAATCTTCAGCCGACGCATCCAGCATGACGGAGGTGAATCCCTTGGCGATGACGCGTTCGATTTGCGCGAGAGTTGTGGCGTGGTCCAGATGGATGCAGACCGGAACTTTGGCATTGCCTGCTGCCATCTTTGCGCACGCGATCCAATAATCCAATCCGTCGCCAGCAATATCTGGTTCAAGCGCACCGAGAATGACCGGGGATTTTTCATCATCTGCAACTTCAACGGCTGCACGGATCATTGCATGATCAGAGACATCAAACATCGGCACCGCGTATTTATGCTTGCGGGCATCTTCCAGCATTTCTTTCATATTAACGAGGGGCATTGCATGTACTCCTTGAATTTGTTATATCGGGTATAAAACAGTTTGTGTCTTTCACGGTCCGGTGCGTACTGTTTGCGCGTTCCGAGGCGGCTTCTGATCGCTGTTGCCATATCCGGATAGACTCCGAGCGCCGTCACCGCCGACGCCCAGATTCCGAATGCGCCGACTTGGTCGACATCGCTTCGGATGACTTGGATCGCACAAAGATCAGCCAATAGCTGACAGAATAAAGCACTTTTCCCCAATCCGCCACTCAGTCGGATCGTTTTCATTTTTACGCCACAGTCTTCGAGATTTTCCAGATGGGCACGATGGGCAAAGGCAATTCCTTCGGTTACCGCGTCATAGATTTTCCGGTTGTCGCAGGAACTGTCGAGTCCGAGCAGAGACGCTTTGCGATCGCGTTCATCAAGACTTCCGGCGATAAAGGGAAAGAAATACGGCGACTGCAGTGAATACGAATCGATCGCAACTTGATTGGCAAATTCATCATGCCCGTTGTTTTTCTCAAGGACCGATTGCAGATACCAGTCTATGTTTACCGCAGACGTCGCACTCGAATCGATTCGCAGACTCGCTTGCCCGTCTGTTCTCCAGATACTTTGCCGGATCGGTGCGCAGTAATTGACAGCAGACGAAACCGCCGCATTCACGTTCCACGTCCCGGCGATACTGCACACGTCTTTCGGCTCAATCGCACCGCTACCATAAACACATGCGTCCACATCAAACATGCCGCCAATAACCGGTGTTCCTTCAGTAATTCCGGTTTGCCGCGATGCCTCGGCCGTTACATGTCCGCGGATCGCATCGCCGCGTAACAGTGCTGGCATCTTTGCGGTAGCGTCTGGTATGTCCAGTGCATCGAATATCGGCTGTCCAAATGTTCTGGACTTTTGTTCTAAAAGGCCGGACGCACTGCTGTCGCCATAGTCTGATGCAATCTCCCCGCACAACCGGAAGGAGAGATAATCTTTGCAGAACAGGATATGACAAATGTTATGATATTGCTCCGGCCGGTTTTTCTTTAACCAACGCAGAATCAGTCCGGGTTGTCCTGCCCAAAGTTTTTGTGATGACGTCTCTTGCACGAAAGAGCGTTTTTCTTCCGAGATTGTTTTGAGTTCAGTAACTGCCCGACAGTCCATCGACGTAATGGCAGTGTTGACCGGATTTCCGTCTTTGTCGATCCCGTACAATCCGTTGCCATGTCCGCAGACGCCAACGCAGCTGACAATCAGTCCAGCTTGTTTTGCACACGCAACCACTTCCGCAACAACTTCACAGATCGTGTTCCAAAGTTGCGCCATATCGATTTCGGATATTCGCTGCCCGTGTGCTGTCGACGATATGACCGGAGTCATGCGTTTGGCTTCAGCAACAAGTTCTCCGTCCAGTCGGAACACAATGGCTTTGCAGGCAGAAAGTCCGGTATCAATGGCGAGTATGGCATCGCTGCGGTTCATGGTGAAATTCCCGATCAGAATGGGATTACATCCTGCTCCATCCCGTAGACAACCATTTCAGGCACAACGGCGCCTTGCGGAAGGTTGACGATTGAATATGCCGCATCGGCAATGTGTTCAGGACGAAGCGCATTCTCTTCATTCCAGCCGAATGAGTCGATTCCTGCATTTTTCTGAAAGCCTGTGTTTGAGCCCCCGGGGACGATTACAGAGACACCAATCCCGAACGGGCGCAGTTCCGCATGCAGACACCGACTGAACATCGACAGCCCCGCCTTTGCCGCCGAGTACACACTCCATTCTGGCCACGCGAATTTTGCGCAGGCGCTGGTCAGGTTAATCACCAGTCCCTGCTTCTGTTTTTTCATCTGCGGAACAATCGTCCGGCACGCGGCGATGACACTGGTCAGATTCAGTTCCATGCAGGACTGGACGCTTTCATTATCCATCTTCTCGATTGGCGCGATTTTGACACCACCGCCGGCATTGTTGATTAATACATCAATCTGTCCAAATTCTTTGACGCCTGATTTCAGGACGGTTTCGAATGTTTTGTCGTCCGTGACATCGCCAGCCATAACAATGGCCTTGCCGCCAAGGCTTTTGACCTTCTCAGCGACTTCGCCAAGTTTTGATTCGGTTCGGGCGACCAGAATCAATGAATCGCCGTTTTCCGCAAATTTTTCCGCCATTGCCAAGCCAAAGCCGGATGTAGCGCCTGTAATTACAATCGTTTTTGTCATTTGCTTTTCTCCTGCAGGCGTTCTATATAAGGAACTATATACCACCAATGGAAATTGGCAAGTTAAATTTTTGGGATGAAATACAATAAACTGATGCGGATAATTCGGGGAAAGTAGGCGTCTATGATGAAATTGTCGGCATAAACGGATAGATGGAGACCAATTCTGCCAAAAGGGGCAGAATGTTTTTGGCTCACAGGAGGATAGCGATGGGGATTTTTGCTACTCTGATTCGGGTGAATCTGTTCGAGGATAAAAGCAGGTGGCAATCACATGTTTTTCGTGGATTAGATAGTTGCCGACAATTACAAGGTCGAAGAGTTGTCCGGATTCCAATAGCTGCAACCCGCATGTAGTTTCAGACAATAGCTCAACTGAGATTTTGCGGTAATCCACTACGGTTTTGGTGATCATGTACTGTAGTTTGAAAAACGCTTCCTTCAGGCAGAAAAAAATCGTCGCGATCTGATCTTGTGCGGCACCAGAACGTGTATGGAAAAATTCCGTTTCTTTCTCGGAGAAAACCAGTGGCCACAGATCCGGACTCAACCGACCGAGTGCCTCGACATCAATCCCGAGGCTGCTCCATTGTGTCAAGCGCCCTGCACACGCCATGCAAAACCGGTCACTGTGCGAGAGACTGCCGATGACTCCATTCGGCCACAGTACGGTTCCGTCGTCAGCCGCAACCAGTTCGGCATTAGAGGCACTGCAATCTGCGCAAACCTTCCGCGCGGCAGTTCGGCCGGCGATATACTCGCGGCGCCGCTTTTCAACGGCAGAGGCAATTGATTTTTCTTCGGCAGGATACAGGGGAGATTGCAGTTGATCGAGGGTTCCCCACGCGAGTGCGATACTGTCAGGAATGTTTAACTGCTGCCGTAAAAACGGCAATTGCTCATTACAGCATCCAGAATTACATTCCGACTCAGGCATCATTCAGGCATTTCCGGCTGCGCCGAGGACTGCCGCCTGCATTTGCACCAACTCCTGCATGGCCTGCGACTGCAACTGCAGTACCGTCGCGACCGCATCGGTCTGTCCGAGGGCAGCATTATTTAAATTAAAGTCATTGCCGACTCCGGTAGAATGGTTCATATGGGCGACCGGATCGAGATAATAACGCTGTTGGTCAAAGGCATAAACAGGCACGCCGGACCGGTGATAGCTGCTGTTTCCGAACAGGATATTCCAGTCTATGTTGACGCCGGCGCAATACAGACCACCAAGTGCATTCATCAACGAAACCAGTGGTTCTTGCGTTCCTTTCTGCGAAGCGAATATCCGCGCGTTCTTCGGTTGGATCCGGCGCAACAAGCTGCTTAAAACCGGGACACAGCCAATCTCAAGGAATAGCGTTTCGTGCGTATCGTTTAATGCTGAACAGATGGAATCGTGGAATAATACCGGTTGCCGCATCTGACGGACGAAATAATCCGGCCATGACACATCATCTTCAAGCGGTTTGCCGGTCATTGTCGAAACCATCGGAATCGTTGCGCGCGCGTAACCGACATTCTGCAGTTCTTTCTGAAACGGCTCCAGAACCGGATCCATCATCGGGGCATGAAACGGATGCGATACTTTTAACTGCTTGTAGATTAGCCCCGCGTTTTTGCACGTTTGCATCGCCGATTCGATTGCAGCAGCGTCACCGGCAAGCACAGTTTGGCCAGGAGCGTTTAACGCAGCAATGACGCAATGATCGTCATCCAGAATCCCCTGCGGCAGTGTTTCGTGATCTGCCATGACCGCGAGCATTGATCCGGCAAGTGCATGATCTTTGACCAGCTTTGCGCGTTTAATCACAAGCTCCATCGCCGACTCAACCGAGAATACACCGGCCACACATGCAGCGGCATATTCGCCGATACTATGGCCGATCACTTTTGCAGGCTTAACGCCAAACTCAGCCCAAAGAGCAGCCAGCGAAACTTGGAATGAAAAGATTGCAGGCTGGGTATATTCGGTCTGGTCAAGCGGCGAGTCGTCTTGAGAAAGGCGGATCACATCCATGAGTGGCGTGTCATTGTATTTGCTCCAGACATGCTGGCAGCGGTCAAACGTCTGCCTGAATGTTTGCGAGGCTTCATAGAGCTCCACACCCATTTGCGGCGTCTGCGATCCCTGCCCGCTAAAGACAAATACCACCTCTGACGACCCAGCCGCTTTCGCTTGTTGAATGCCCTCAGAAGACGTACCTGCTGCCCAATCGGAAAACCGTTGCCGTAATTGCGCATCAGAATCCGCGCACACCGTCATCCGATAGGGAAACTCTGTTCTGTGTGTGGCAAGCTCGATGCATGCTGAACGGATATCATTTGCATGATCGGAGGAATCATTGAGCCACTCCCCAATCCGGATCGCCGCATTCTTGACTGCTTGTTCACTAACTCCAGATAGCAGAGCGACTTTTGCTCCGCCGAAAACAGGTTCGGGCATTGGTGCGGCCTTGGCCGAATCAGCAACCGGAGCAGAGGCAAGAAGCAGGTGCGCGCCGGTGCCACTGATGCCGAAAGAACTGATCCCGGCAATCCGTTGCCCCTGTTGCGGAAGGTTCCACTCGGTTGTTTTGTCAACAACCTGCAGCGTGCAATTTTGCCAGTCCATCCTCTCGGACAAGGGGTTGCAATGCGTTGTCTGCGGGATCACACCGTCACGCACGCAGCAGATCGCCTTAATGACACCCGCCACACCCGCCGCCGCTTCGAGGTGGCCAATGTTCGGCTTGACCGATCCGACCAGTAACGGATCGCTGCGTTTGCCATAAACAGCCTGTAAGGCATCCAGTTCAATCGGATCGCCCAGCGGCGTTCCTGTTCCATGCGCTTCAATAAAACCGACCTGTTCTGCAGCGATGCCAGAATTTTTTAATGCCCTGCGGAGAATCATCTCCTGAGCCGGGCCATTCGGAGACGTAAAGCCGTTACTGAGCCCGCCGTGACCTACCGCGCCGCCGAGGATGACTGCATGAATACAATCGCCATCATTCACCGCATCCTCAAGACGCTTCAAAACCAGAATCCCGCATCCTTCGCCTCGTCCGAAGCCATCGGCAAGTTGGCTGAAGCTCTTGCTGCGGCCGTCAGGCGAGACAGCATTCAGCGCACTTAACCCGACCCACGCCGCCGGTGTCAGCATCAGATTCACACCGCCGGCCAGCGCCAGATTGCAGTCGCCCGCACGGATTGAATCCACCGCGTTTTGAATCGCAATGAGTGACGATGAGCACGCAGTGTCAAGCGATACCGATGGACCGTGAAAATCATAAAAATAACTTAACCGACCAGCCGCTGAGCATGACATCACTCCCGTCGACGACCACGGGTCGATCGCATCTGTATCCCCGCTGCACATCCGTGCTTCCAGATAGTCAACCGAGGAGATACCGATAAAGACGCCGCTGTTACTTGCGCGCAGGGATTTTGGTTTGATCCCCGCATCCTCAAACGCATTCCAGCTGACCTCAAGCAGCATCCGCTGCTGCGGATCCATTACTATCGCCTCGACCGGAGAGATTCTGAAAAAGGCTGCATCAAAAAGTCCGGGATCTTCTGTCAAAAATCCACCGCGCTTTACATACGACTTGCCCGCTTCGCCCCGTCGAGGATGATACCACCGTTCCATGTCAAATCGTTGCTGCGGCACATCCGAGACGCCGTCATAGCCTTCCTGCAGCAAGCGGAAAAACGTATCCGGAGAATACGCCCCGCCCGGGAAACGACAGGACATCCCGACTACCGCGACCGGCTGCGTGTCAGCACCTGACGCTTTCAAGGAGTCCACTTCATCCTGCAGCGTATTGATCCTGTCGCGCGCGGAGCGTAAGGCATCTTTTAAGCGTTCTTCCATCGATTCTGGCATGGGATATGATTCCTGATATTTTTTTGGCAGATGGTCTCGCATTATCCAGCGGCCATCAAGGCCCGGCTGTGCCTGAAAAAAGGACTTCCGCCCGCCATGGAACGAAAGTCCTTTGATTCATTTCAATCGATCAACTCAGATGAACAGAACTTCAGGCTTTCGGCTGTTCATTCTTGGCGAGGTTTTCGCCCTTCTTGTACTGTTCGTAGTAGTATTCGCGCATCTTTTCCGGCTTGAAGTCAAGCATGGTGCCACCGGTTTCGAAGTGCTGGATGAAGACTTTACCCAGAGCATAGGTCGAAGCACTGGCGACAACCGACATCGATGCAGCACCAGCGATGGTACCGACAACCGGGATCAGCTTCATAAGGCTGTAAACTGCGCCTGTGCAAAGGTTGGCCATGCCGTAGCCGCCGATCAGCGTGCCGATGACCGACTTACCAGCTTCTTCCTTGAACGTAACGCCATAATTTTCCGCCAGAAGATAAAGCATCCGGATCTGGATCCCCGTCAGGGCAGCGATATCAGCTACCGGAGGAATCACACCCGTTCCCAGCGCAACAAGCATATGCTTGCGAACAATTTCTTCCGCCTTGGCCATGCTGCAGCAGCATTCTTCATTTTCAGTTTCGCAGCACACATCTGTTTCATCTTTTTTCACCATTACATTTCCTCCGACAGTTAGTACCATTTACATTTGAACAATATATCAATGAATTGTCTTTTTTCTGCACGTTACAGAAAATGCCCAACCAAATTTGACACAGTATAACAATTACACAAAAAACATAAGCTCTTGTCAAGAAAAGATTTTACTATTGCATACGATCAAATGGATTTCACGACTCCTTTTCTGAATGAGCCCATTGTTTCCACGAATTCCAGCCAGACTCAACACTATCCCGAACCGCATGAACAAAACTTGAACAAACCAAATGCTCGGGACGTCCGCCGCCTTCATAATGATGGACAATTGTCCGTCCTAGCGCACATGTGGTCGCAGCAGCATATGCCGCCAGACTTCCCGCCCCCAGAAACGTGCCGACTCCAGGAATCAACTTCGCCAGAGACGATGCAAAGATCGACCCGATCGCAGCTCCGCCTGCTGAAAACGCAAACAGTCCTGCAAGCCGCAATGACCAACCCGGCGTCGGCGTAAAGCCATATAGTTTTGACAGCTCTTCAATCAGATTTGCCTGAAGGGCAGTCATTCCGATGACATCCGCTGCAGGAAGGGGAATGAATCCAGAACCTCCGGCTGCAAGCGTATGTCGGCGGATCATCACATTGGCCCGCGCACGCAGACTGTCGTAGCTCTCCGGATCGTCCTCACTCTTCTGCACAGTCGCGACAACAGCATTTTTACGCATTTTATGCAGATCACGGTCAGAACAGACCTTCTCCGCATTCACAGCGATGACTGCGGGTTTCGGCTTCTCTGCCTTCTGGCTGACAGTTTTCTTCATTTTCTTTCCTGCTTTTGCCGAATTCGTCGAGGGTTTCGAAACCCTTTGTTCGTTGGCTGCCTTTGCGGCATTATTCTCACCGCTTATTGATGTTGATGGCTTTGCCTTCGTTTCTGGGCCAGCAACTTCCGCTGCGTCCTGTTTCAAGTGAACATCCACATCCACGAGATCGTTACGGTTAGGATTACGAATTTTTCGCAAAATCAGCCTCCCTGATGCCAAAGACGCGAAGATAGATCAAGAAAAACCTGCCGTGCGGCAGGAACACTGCCCTCCAACACCGACATCCCGTTATTGACACTGTTCTGGATTTGCGCCGTCTCCGGCAGCGAAATATCCAGAATTTGACCGAATGAATTTTCCTGCAAGACCTCCAGCACTTCTGCCGAAGCGATCCGGCCTGAGCGGAACCGGTTTAAAAACAGAAAAATCCGGGGTGAAACGCTGCCTGTTTCTTCTGCCGCTTCTTCAATATCGGCTTTTGTCAGTGATGCTGACTCCAGCGACCAGACATCCGGCAACACTGGCATCAGGACGGTCGAGCTGAGCAGATACGCGCTGCGCACCAAGTCGCCGAATCCCGGTGGAACGTCAAACAGAACGCAGTCATAACGCTCTGTTGTTCCATTCATTTTTTCACGCAGAAATTCAAGAGCGTTCAGCTTGCGTAAATGTGCATCCACTTTCCGCACTGCCGGTTTTGAGGCGATCAGATCCAGCCCCGCATACCGGGTTGCGGTCGCGGCAACGCAAAAATCGACCGGCTCTTCGCAACAGACTTCCAGTAATGTCGGCAAATGATCGTATTGCTGGTCTTCCGGAAGAAGAAAGTTCGTCGCTGACGCCTGCGGGTCACAGTCAACAAACAGAACCCGGATACCCGCCATCGACAAGGCAACGGCGAGATTGAGCGAGATGACGGTCTTGCCGACACCGCCCTTTTGAATTCCGACTGTCATCACGGCGTTTTTTGGCGAGGGGGTGAGTTTACGCATCAGTTCATGCGCTACACAACGGCCGCGTCCCGACTTCAGGCCAGGAAGGACAAGCTCATCGGCGCCATTGCCATCGCTGCCGGCAGAAACGGAATCACCACCCGCAACCTGCAAGGACGACAGGCGCCGCGCGAATTCCTCTTCAGATAGCGCCATCCATTGGCTGGCCTCAGCAATCGTCAGCATTCTGCTTCCCCACAACCTGCGTCAGATCCGGCGCTCTTTATTCATTTGACCGGTATCGACTCCGGCATGCCCAAAGAGCAAACGGATCACACTTACGCGTTTTCTTTTTTAAGCCGTCCATAATCCAGACGGTAAATCTTGTCAGCAACGTCGAAAAATTCTCGGTCATGGCTGACGACCAGAAGGAGCTTGCCCTTCTTTTTGAGTCCCGCCAGTACGTCGTGATAAAAGAAGGAGCGGAATTCCGGATCCTGGTCGGATGCGACTTCATCAAAAATATAAATCGGGCGGTCTTCAAGCAGACTGATAATTAACGCCAGACGCTTTCTTTGTCCGGTCGAGAGCTCCAAATCCGTATACTGCTCATCTTTAAAACTGGTTTTGTTGGATAATCGCATTTTTTCAAGCCATTCAAGCACATCTTCCGGAGCTGTCGAGCGCATCCCGTAAAACTTGTCGAATAGATGGAAATCAGAAAAGATCGTGCTGAAATGTTCGCGTGCCCATGAACGCATCTCCGGTTTGATCTCGGTATCGTGCAATTGCATCTTTCCCTGATCCAGAGGATAAAGGCTGCTCAGCATTTTCAGCAACGTCGATTTTCCGCTGCCGTTGCCACCGATCAGAAACGTGATCTTGCCCGCTTCCAGATGTAGATCCAGCGGGCCCACCGTAAACGTTGGTTCTCCTGCGCGGTCGCGGTAACTGAATGCCGCTTTTTTCAGTTCCAAAGCGTTCACCTTCGAAAGAACCGGACGATCCTTGACCGGATCCGGCGTTTCGGTAACGGCAAGATAACTTT
Source organism: bacterium (assembly GCA_003249795.1). GTDB lineage: Bacteria > Planctomycetota > SZUA-567 > SZUA-567 > SZUA-567 > SZUA-567. Next base: position 51,954 of record QKHZ01000188.1, read on the forward strand.
CAAGTTCATGCAGTTTGGTCACAGCAACGTTTGCCTGCGCCAGAAGGGGAATTGCCTCCACAACGTTACCGATAGGCCCGAACATGAAAAGTGCCACCGCTGTCAGGCTCATGATCTCTTCGTTTTTGATCATTTCGAATACCGGCAGGCCAAAGACAAAGCACGCCGTAATCACAAACACAAACATGCGGGTGTTCAGGAAATTCCGCACATGCAGGGCGTTAGCGGCAACCTTGTGCGTTTGCGCCTCGACTGCGCGCGGAACGATAAAGGATTCGTACAGATCCTTGCTGCGCACCGACGACATCTTCACTTCCTTGATCCCGTGCAACATCTGCTGCACAAGGTGGAAGTAGCTTTTTTCAGACGAATAGGCGCAACCGAACAGATATTCCACCTTGCTTGAAACCTGCATGTAAATCAGTGCAATGAGCAGTGTAACGCCGATGGTAAGCAGAAACGCAATCGGAGAGATCGTGAAGATATAGCTCAGGCAGAACCCAAGCATCACGATCGACCCGCATGCGTTGAAAATCGGCAGCGCCGCCTGGGAAATATGGTTGGTGTTGTCAGACAGCGTGACAAAGACCTGTGTTGTTTCCAGTTCGTCAAACGCGCAGAGTTCGCTTTTCCGAATCCGGTCGGCAATGTTTTCACGGAAGCTTCTGACAATCCCTTCACTGTGGGTTACCGATTTGGTCAGTAGATAATTACTGGAATACAGAAACGCGATCACTGCAACCGAGAACATGAGAACATACCGCACCAACTCGTCTTCACCACGGTTGTGGCTACTGGCGCCGGAATTGATAATCGCTACAATCGCGCCGTTGGACAAGCCGGAAGCCAAGCCCATCAGAATAATGTTCCGGGAATCAACGCCCAGATTTTCCCGGATCAGTTTGATATACGGTTGATTGAGAAATCGTTGGATCATCCCCATGGGATAACCCGCTGTCGGGTCTGTTTCCTGTTGTGCCATATGATAACATATTCCTGATCGGCTTTTGCCCAAGCCACGTCCAAACAAAATATCCAGATTATTCAGGATAATTCATCTGTGCGGATTTGTCTACTGTAAAACTTGCTAACCTCTTCTTATCAAAAAAGTAATGCTTTTTAAATGACCCTGGCAATGCCATTTACGCTGTCATAAATAAACGAACGGATCGATTTAATCGACCCGTTCGCCAGAAAACTCATTTGTGATTTCAACAAAGCCGTTTCCGAATCATTCCCCGCTTCATGTGCAGAAAAAACAGGCTAAGATTTTGGTTAACTCACAATGTTATTTTTCCGCTTTGGATGAGTCGGCAGCCGGCTCAAGCGATTCAACCCCGGGAACGGTAACCTCTTCTTCTTCAAGTGGGCGGATATTTGCCTTCAGGGCGGGAATTGTTCCCATCGCCTTTTCCGTCTCTTTCAAGACCTTATTCGATTGCTCCGAAGTACGGAAATTGAAGCTACCCTTGCCGTCATTAATCGGGCGCGTCAGGCGCGGCATGACGACAACGACCATCTCGCTCTGGTCATGCGAACGATCCTTGTCACCAAAAAAGAAGTTGAGCAGCGGTACTTTACTGATGCCGGGGGTACGAGCAATTTCGAGACTGTAAAGCTGTTGCACCAGACCGCTCAGAATCAGGGCCTGATTCTCGCCAAGAATAGCGCGGCCGGTATGGCTGAATTTGGTAAAACGATCTTCCGAGTCATTCAACGGAATGGTGAATTCAATAGTGACGTCAACATCGATTTTGCTGTCAGTAGTCAGAACCGGTTTTACCGTCAGCTTCGTTCCATAATCTTTCCATTCGATGGTCTGGACACTGTCGGTTGCAATTGTGAACGGTTGTTGACCGCCGGAATGGAAAACAGCTTCTTTTCCGTTTAATGTCGACAGGTGCGGGCGAACCAGCAGGTTGACATCGGTTTCGGCAACGTTAAAGTAACTGGTCAATTTATTGAGGACACTGGTTCCGCTGGAGATTCCGAAATCCCAACCGTTATTGGTGTAGGTTCCATCGTGGGCATTGGCTGCCTTGCTTAACTTGCTCATTCCGGCGCCGCTATAGGTTAAACTATATTGTGGTACGGTAATCGTCGCCGACTGCATTCCCTGGCTTCCAAAGTGATTGCCGTTGACGCGGTTGATGCGGCAAAAGATGGCGTCAATCTCGATCATGTCTTCGCGTATCTCAACATTGATCACCGGGTCGTTATCGTAAATCTTTGCGATGTTGGTAATCCGCGTAATATCTTCCTCGTTATTGACCTTCCCGCTGACAACCAACCGGCCTTCAACAATCCGGAACTGAAGATTTTCGCTGATACTCTTCTGCGCTTGGGAGTCGAAACTGAGAGCCAATTCCTGTGAGAAGGATTTCTCCATCTCCTGCAGATTCTTGAACGCATCAGCTTCCATTGAAGTCAGGTCAATGATATTGACAAACTTCTGCTGCAGACGCCAAATCAAATATTTAGTCCGCGCGCTTTTGATTTTACCTTTGAGAATGACGGTTGTACCGGCTTTCACGACATCGACGCCAGTTTCGCCTTCAGCACCGATAACGGCTTCAACCTTATCTCCCGGCAAATACTCATCTGCTAACGCAGCACTACCAACCAGCATAATTGTTGTCAATAGGCACCCCAACAATGCCAAGCCCCACCCCGCATTTTTCCCGACCATGATATTGATTCTCCTATCAGAGCGACGGATCTCTTTGACTAAACGAGGAACATCTTCTTTCCCGACAAAGAGTTGTAGATAAATTCATAACAGAATTTTCTGAGAGTTCAATGGTAAATTTTTGTATTCCCATGCTTTTGACAATAGCAACTCGCCCTTATCAAAAAATTACACTTGGCCTGTATTGAGGTGGTTGCGTGTGTAACCTATTGATATAAATAATGATACATCTTTAGGTTCTCCCAGGGCAGCCTTACCGCAACAGATCATCAATTTCGTTCAGAAGGGAATCTTCTGAACGATCAACCGCCCCTTTCGAGGAGACTTCTCTCACCGCTGCGGCAAGTTCAGGTTGTCCCTCAGCATCGTCGGCAGAGTGATCAGCCAGTGACAACAGATAGCCAGCCAGCGCCTGCACCGTCGGATAGTTGAAAAGCAGCGACGCGGGAAGAGACTGGCTCAGTTCCCGATTCAGGCGGTTGCGGATATCAACCGCCATCAGTGAATCCAATCCCTGTTCCATCAGCGGTTGATCCAGCAAAACCTGCGAGCGGTCGGCAAAGCCCAATACCTGACGTCCGATCTCCTGCAACCACTGCTCGACGACAGCCAGTTTCTGATCAGTTGCGGCGGCGGCAATCTGCGCCATAATACCATCTTCGGCTTTTGATTCAGCCTGAATCCATTCTTTTTGAACCACTGCCGCAAAATAGCCATCCGCACTCACGTGTGCAGCTTGCGCAAACCGTTTCCAGTCCATCGGCATCGCGCACCCGACCGCAACGCCGGAATCCAGAAGAGATTCAAGCGCGGAGAATGCGACATCGGTCTGTAAGCCCAGAATCCCCTGCGAAGACAGACGCGCCCCACGGCGGTCGTCAACGGCGGCCATCCCCGCTTCCTCCCACGGCCCCCAGCAGACACTCAGAGCGGAAAGTCCGGCCGATTTGCGCTTATTCGCCAACGCGTTCATGAATCCGTTTGCGGCAGAATAGTTGGCCTGTCCCTGGCTTCCCAGAATCGTTGCCGCAGAGGAGTACAGGACAAAGGACTTCACATCACGCGCCAGTTCTTCAAGCAGGATCGTCCCTTGAATCTTCGGCTTCATGACTTTGTCCAGACGTTCTGGTGACATATCGGGGATCATCGCATCATCCAACAGCCCCGCCGCATGAAAGACCCCGTCCAACGCAGGCAGGGCATTTCCGCAACGGGCAATAACTGCGCGCATTGAATCCGCGTTTGCGATGTCGGCAGCAGCGCCTTCAACGCGAGCGCCTAACGCACGGAGTTCTTCAATTTCTTTCTGGCACTCATCTGAGCGGTCATTGCGGCCAAGCAGAAGGATGCAACCCGCGCCATTTTTGGCCAGCCACTGTGCCGTTCTTAGTCCCAGCGCGCCAAAGCCGCCGGTTACAAGATAAGTTTTGTCAGGCGAAAAACGCTTTCCATCTTCCTTGCGGCTTTTCAGTTGCTGCTTGAGCAGTGCTTCCTGATAAAAAACACCGTCTCGTACAGCGCACTGGATATTGCTTGCTCCGTTATTCACCAGATCAGCGAGAACGTGGAGGCTTGCCGTGTCTGTTGCAGCACCGATGTCTGTTAGTCCTGCCCAGAAACCGGGATATTCGACCGCAATCGTCCGCCCGAGTCCCCATAGCGATGCTCCGTGAAGACCTTCGTTCTGCTCTGCTCGATCTTTCCCGCTCAAGCCTGCAGTCGCTTCGGTCACAATCCAAAGTCTGTCGGATGCATTTACTTCAGCCACTGCCTGAATCAGTTTTAGGGCAAGACTGCATTGGGCTGCCTCTTCCTGCACGGAGGTCGTTACTTCGCTTGCGCAGACAAAGAGAATAGCACGGTTTTCCTTCGCGGCGACACTGTTAAATAGCCCTGCTGCTGTCACATTATCTTTCACGACCTGCAGACTTGCATCAAACTGCTTGGCGACAGCTTCAGCCAATGCGCTTGCTGAAGATGAAACGACAACCACTGCGGCCGGAGCCGTCTTGTCTGAATCTGTCGCAGGCAGAGACGCCTTTACAAATTGCGGTGCATACAGAAGGTCAGCGACATTTGCAGACAACTGACGGTAGAGGACATCGCGCGTGGTCTTGCGCATCAGCACGCCGTCCATTGCCATGACAACCTGCCCCGACTCGTCCATCGCCAGAATATCACCGCGCATCAGTGTCGGGTCAACGCGGCGGGTTTTGCTGTGACAGTGGACGTTCTCACCAATCGGCGCAAACAGGCGCACCCGATCCATATGCATCGGAATCAAGGTCGATCCGTCGGAGAGCATCTCTTTCATATAGGTATGTAAGAATGACGGCAGCATCGTCTGCAAAATCGAGTCGACCGATCCCGGATACAAAACATGTCCGCGCTCAGCCGGAGTCCCTCGCCGCACTTCGACCCGACAGAATGCTTCAGCCTGTCCGAGCCGGATGTCTTCGATCCGCAGGAAGCCGTCACCCAGTTCATACCCAGCACCAATGAAGTCGGCATAGAAATCATTTTTCGACACCGTGCCTTCGAACCGCTGTGTCAGGGCATTCTCGCCCGGTCGCACATCTGAATCCGGAGCGTCGCCAGCAACCGAAGAGACATTTCCTGTACAATGAACCGTCCAGTCTGCTGCGTCTGATATCGGACGGCTGGCGATTTTGACGGCACCTCCTGCCTTCTGCGGGTTTTCAAAGATCACCTGCACAAAACGGGGCTGCCCCTTCTGTACAAGCAGCGGGCTCAGAAACTCAAGGTCTGTCAACTCGCAATACGGCTGTCCCCACAATTCGCGCGCTGCGGCAAACATCATCGCGATATGGCCTGCAGCGGGGCTGATTGCCTGCCCGTAGATGATGTGCTCATGCAAAAACTCAGGGCCGTTGTCATCGAAGACTGTCTGGAACACTGCTGCCGTTCCCAGCGCAGGACTGTCCATGCGGGAGCCGACGACAGACTCGTTCGCTGCCATCTGCGGAGGATCAACGCACACATCCATCCAGAACCGCTGGCGTTCAAACGGATATGTCATCAGTTCTGTCCGCTGACAATCAAACGGCTGATAGTACGCATCGAAATCAAACTGAAGCCCCGCTTCATACAAAGCCGCAACCGCTTCGCAAACCGTCTGCTCATTTTCTTTTTTCGGATGTAACGACGGAACCGTGCGTGCATCATCCAGAGTCTGTCCCGCAAGAGCGCTCAGCGCGGACGTGCCGCCAATCTCCAGAAATACCGAAGCGTTTTTCTGCGCTGATAACAGCGACTCGCGGAACTGCACCGGTTGCAGAATCTGGTCTGCCCAATATTCCGGATTGGTGAATGCACTTGTCTCCGGCTTTCCGCTTACAGTACTGATCAATGTCACGCCGGACGGCCCACGCAATTCAATCCCGTCAAATGCCTGTAAAAAGCTGTCGCGTGCCGGACGCATTAATTCGGAATGAAACGCCCCGCCAACCTGAAGGGGCTTCGTGGCAATTTCTTCTTTTGCTAACAGCGCCAATGCCTGCCGCACAGCGTCTTCGGAGCCTGAAATCGTAACCGATCCCGGTGCGTTGTCTGCTGCAAGCGCAATGCCGTCTACGCCGCCGATCACAGCCATTACACGGTCACGGCCGGCCATCGCCGCCGCCATCGTGCCTTGTCCGCCGCATTCATGCATCAACCTGCCGCGACGCACGACAAGCCGCAGCATCTGCTCAAGCGTCATCACACCCGCAGCAAATGCAGCAGGAAATTCGCCGATACTGTGACCCACGACAACGGCAGGGCGAACGCCCCACGACGCCCACAGCTGCCAGAGGCTTACAGCAATCGACGCAATCACCGGTTGGGCAAGCCAGGTCTGTGCCAAGCGCTCTGCCGAGGCATCCGGCCCATATAACTCCGCCAAGAGATCAATCGATTCGTTTTTCAAAATCGCCGCGCACTCGTCCATGCTTTTGGCGAAGACGGGCCAACGTTCATATAGCCCATTTGCCATACCCGGATACTGCGAGCCTTGCCCTGTAAACAGAAACGCAAGCCCGCCCTTATCTGCCTGTACCGGTTGAGCCGCAACGACTTTTTCAGATAACTGCGCAGCATCAGAACCACTCACACAGCAGCGCCATTCAAATGGGACACGGCCGACACCTGCGGTAAAACAGAGATCGGCCACATCTTTCGAATCGCCCAGAAAAGCCGCCGCACCATGTTGAAGCTGGCGCAATGCAGCGGGCGATCGTCCCGAAAGCGGCAGGACGAAATGCTTCGGCAAAATCAGTTTTGCATTCTCCGCCTGAAATTCAGGTTGATGTTCTTCAAAGATGGCATGGCCATTTGTCCCGCTGAAGCCGAACGCACTCACCCCGCAGCGACGGATGCCGTTTGCTCCTTGCCAATCGGCCATCGCCGTCGGCGCAACCAGCGGAATCTTATCCCAGTCGAAGCGTGTGTTCGGTGTTTTAACGTGGATGTTTGCGGGGATTTTTCCATGCTTCATGCACATCAGCAACTTCGTCACACCCGCGAGTCCCGCAGCCGGTTCAAGATGGCCGATATTCGATTTGACCGAGCCGACCTGAAGCGGCGCTTGTGCAGGGCGGTTTGTACAATACGCGCCAGCCATCGCGTCAAGTTCGATGCTGTCGCCCAGTGCGGTTCCGGTGCCGTGTGCTTCGACATAACTGATATCGTTCGGTTTCAGGTTCGCATCCTGCAGAGCCTGCGCAATCACCTTGCGCTGTGCAAGTCCGTTCGGTGCGGTCAATCCGTTACTGCGCCCGTCCTGATTGACTGCTGTGCCTTTCAACACACCAAAAATCCGGTTACGGTCGCGCACTGCTTCTGATAGACGCTTGAGTACGATCACTGCCGCACCTTCGCCGCGTCCATATCCGTTTGCGGAATCGTCGAAGGATTTGCTGCGTCCATCTGGCGAAGTCGCGCCAAGTTTTGTAAAGCAAACGTGCAGATCCGGAATCAGCATCAGGTTGACGCCCGCGACTACAGCCAGATCGCTCTCGTGACTGCGAAGGCTTTTGTTCGCACAATGCAGCGCCACTAATGACGACGAGCAAGCCGTATCCACAGCAAAACACGGCCCTTCAAATCCGAAGACATATGAGATGCGCCCGCTGGCTCCGCTGAAGGTCGTTCCGGTTAATGAGTAGGCGTCAATCTTATCGCGTTGATAGGAGTCACGGTGCGAGTGGGTATAGTCCAGACTGGAGATGCCGAGAAACACGCCGGTCTGGGTGCCACGCAACGAATCGATCCGGATGCCGCCGCGCTCGAACGCTTCCCATGTGACCTCCAAAAGCATCCGCTGCTGCGGGTCAAGCTGAAGCGCTTCGCGTGCGGAAACATTGAAAAAGCGTGCATCAAACCCTTCGATATCATCTTGTAAAAAACCGCCTTCGCGGGTGTGCATCTTTCCGGGGACTGCCGGGTCGGGATCATAATAACGGTCAATGTCCCAGCGCGAGGCAGGTACTTCCACGACGGCGTCCGTTTCATCGACAAGCAGCTTCCATAATCCCTCAGGTGTATCGGCTCCACCCGGCAAGCGACAGGCCACCCCCACAACCGCCAGCGGCTCGCGACTGTCAGCAGCACATACCTGCACGTCAACCTGAACTTCATCACCGCCACCACCCAGTAGATCTGAAATATAATCGGTCAGAACCGGAAGCTCCGGATAGTTGAACAGCAACGCGGCATTGACCGCGATCCCAAGACGCTGGCGCAAAGCTGCCGTGAACTTCACCGCCATCAGCGAGGTGACTCCCATCTCGCGGAAGGTCAGCGGTTGATGCGGATCGACGGCACCAGACGAAACATCCTGCACAAGTTGACAGATCAACTCGGCAACCTGCCGCTTGCGCTCATCCGCATTCAGCCCACCCAAGCGGACGGCCTCTTTCGTCAGCGTTTCATCATCAGCACTCATGCCGGTCTTTTGCCAATCGATATCCATCTCGCCGGAAGACAGACGACCCAATGTCAGTTTCAGCGACTGGAGTTCATCATCCAAGCGCATCAGTGTCGCGGCAAGAACCGGCGTTTTCGACTTGCCAGCCGCACATTCCGCAAGCGCATCCAACAAAACCGCATGAGGGGAGAGTTCGATAAAACAGTCAATCCCGTCGTCCAGCATCACGTCCACCGCCTGCCGGAACATTACTGCATGACGCACATGCTGGCGCCAATAAGCGGCGTCAACTCGTTGATCCTGCGCGCAAAGTTTGCCGAGGCAACTTGAGTACAGCGGCAATGTCGCAGCTTGTGGGAAAATGCCAGAGAGATCTGTTTCGAAGGAATCAAGTTCGTGTTCAAGGCCGGAAGAATGAAACGGGATATCGGTCCGCAACACACGGCAGAACGCACCGGTCTGCCCGTGAATATTTTCTGTCAACGCTTCAATGACAGAACGCGAACCGGAAATTACCGTCGCTACCGGACTATTGTACGCGGCAAATTCGATTTCATTTTCATCAGAAAGAAACGGACGGATCTCTTCAGGCGAAAGTGCGACATGCGCCATCGAGCCGCGCCCTGCAATTTTTTCAAGAAGACGGCTGTGGGCAAAAGCCACCCGCGTGGCATCCTCTGTCGTTAGCGCTCCGGCAGCCCACGCAGCCATCACCTCGCCGCCGCTATGACCAAGCACGGCATCTGCGGCAAGCCCCCATGAGCGCAGAAGCGTAAATAACCCAGCTTCAACCGCAAGGATGCAAGGGTGAGATATGGAAGCCTTCGACAAATCATGTCCTGTGTCCTTGCCCGACAATACCTCGCCGATGCTCCAACCCGACAGTGCTAGAAACGCCTGGTCAAAAGCAGAAAAGCCCTCGCCATATGCCGGATAACGCGCAAGCAACTGGCTGCCCATGTCTGCCCATTGCGTTCCGATACCGGAAAAAATGAATGCTGTTTTTTTCATGGCTTTTTCCTATGAATGAACTCGTTAATAAAGTTGGGTTATGCTTTGGCCGAGTCGCCGCCGAATAGCTTGGATGCGGCTTGGAAATATTCCTTCTGATCAACCCACTGCCGGTTCAGAATCTGGTCGATTTCACCGGCCAACTCTTCTGGCCGCTCAAAGGCGAAAAAATGCCCGCCGGGGAAAACCTTCACGTTCACCGGCCCGATTGTCTCGCGGCACCAGTGCAAAGCGTCCTCCACCGGGATGTCGTCATCTTCTCCCAGAAAAACGGTGATCGGGACAAGCAGCGGCGCGAATTCGTCGTGTACGTGCGACTCCAGCGCCTTGACGTCGTTGAACAGGATCGGCTCGAAAATGTCCATCAACTCACGGCATGCCAGTACTTCTTTCGGAATGCCGCCCAATGTCGAAATCCGTTCCAGAAATTCGTCGCGTGAGAGGTCTTTCCAATAAAACGGCGGCGGGACATTGCCCGGACGGCGCGCGGAAACAAACATGTGCAGCGGCGGAGGAAGCAAGTTGTCGCGGATCTTTCGGCTGAGAAGATACGCCAGCATCCCGCCCATACTGTGGCCGAAAATGGCATACGGCTGGTTGCGGACAATGGACTCGACCTGCTCGAAAACGCAGTCGGTCATCTCTTCCATCGTCGTCAGCTGTGGTTTATTGAATAACGAACCGTGCCCCGGAAGTTCAATCGGCACAACGGTGATTTTGTCGCACAAATGATCGGTAAACGGGCGGTAGGCAAATGAAGTCCCTCCGGCAAACGGAAGGCAGATCAACTGAAGCGGTTCATGTTCACAATCCTGAGTCATCACAATACCTTTTCACAAATTGGCTGTTTCATATTCGATAATTCATGTTTCGATTGAATAAGCACATGAAGCAAAATTGAGTTAACAGCAAATCTCGCATTCATCGGAAACGGTGGCGTCATATCCGTCCCGGCATAATTGTTCGCAAAGCCAGACGGCATTGTGCCCCGCGAACTCGCCGCTCAGCATGATGTCGTGTGAACCGCGTCCCTGCTCAATCACAAAATCAGTGCTCGTGCAGTCCTGCCATTGTTTCCGGCTGCGCATCTGTCCTTGCGGACCGGCATAGGGGTCATCAGCCGCACCCTCTGCAGCAAGAAGCCGGATCGGTGCCGAAATTTTTCCTTCATCAATGCCCTGATACAGCTCCATCGCATAGTAGACCGCATTTTTACGGACTTCGGTTTTCTGTGTGGGTGAGGTTAAGTAGACAGCCACCTCCGGCTCTTTCAGGAGTTGATCGACTTCGGCTGCGATTTTATTCTGATCCGCGCAGACGGCATCCAGTCGCCGCCAGCTGTCGAACATCAATACCGAATTCACGGCGATACCTGCGTTTTCCAAACTCTTTGCCACATCAAACGCGAAACTGCCGCCGCCGGAATATCCGAGTAGCGTTACAGGATCAGCACGATCCTGATGCATGAGTGTAATTGATTCAGTCACAGCGGCCGCAAAGCCGTCTTTGTGAGTCGTATAATTAAAGCAGACAAACCGGACACCACGACACGCGCGCGCCAGATCTGTCCACGAAATGCCGCTGCCACCAAACGGCGGCAAACAATAAACCGCAGGCGCCTGCGGATCACCCAACTCGAAATAGGGTTCAGACACCGCGCTAGCCGCCTGTCCGTTAAACTTAGCCAGTAGTGCTGCAAACCCTTTAATTGTCGGAGCCAGATATACCCATGTCGGCGAAACCTGCCGCTCAAGAACCTGCGAGAGTTTTGCCGCAACCTTCGCCGCGCGAAGACTGTGTCCGCCAGCATTGAAAAAGTTTTCCTCGCGCCCGAGAACAGGCCGGTTCAATACTTCGCACCAGACGGCGGCGATCTGTTTTTCCATCTCCCCTTGCGGTTGATCAATTTCCGCAGCAGCCTGTTTTTCCACCTTCGGTGCTTTCAGCGCGCGGCGGTTGATCTTTCCCGTACTCGTCAGCGGCAGCGTGTCGAGCCGCACGAAATAGCCGGGAACCATCTGCGGCGGAAGCGTCTCTGCAAGCCACGTGCGCAAGGCTTCCTCGCCCGGATCGTTTTGCGCGCAGTAATATCCGACAAGCTCCAGACTGTCTTCCGATTCCTCTTCAAACAAATTGCACGCGATCACCGCGCATCCCTGAACGGAAGCGTGTTCCGAAAGCCGCTTTTCGATTTCACCCGGTTCAATCCGGTATCCGCGGATCTTTAATTGGTCATCAACCCGCCCGCAGAAAACGATACAGCCCTCTTCGTTCCACATTGCCCTGTCACCAGTGCGGTACATGGACTCGCCCGGATAAAACGGATCCGGCACAAATTTTTCCGCATCAAGTTCCGGCCGACCGCAATATCCCCGAGCAAGTCCCGCGCCGGCAATGCACAGTTCACCCACCGCGCCAACCGGAAGAAGTTTTCCGGAGTCATCCAGAATGTATGTCTTCTGATTGGGTAATGGTTTTCCGATCGGAATTGCCTGCCCGTCCTGCAGTAAAGCGCAGTCTTCCGGCTTTAAACGGTTCCATGTCGAATCGATCGTCGTTTCCGTCGGCCCGTATACATTATAGATCGTCGGGGTTCCGACTCCGCTGTCTTTGGCCAGTTTAGGAAATTGCGGCGGCATCGCTTCGCCTCCGCAAATCAGATAACGCAGTTCGACTCCCTCTCGCGCCTCAACCGGCGCCTGTAGCACAAGACGGCACAACGTTGGCGTACCGTCGAGAATACCGATTTTGTTTTCCGCAAGATAACGCGCCAGCCTCTGGCCGTCTACGCGTGTCATGGAATCAATTACGTGAACGGTGTCGCCCCGCAAAAGTGTCGGATAGATGGCACGTCCCGACGCGTCAAATACGTAATTTGCGACCATCGCCACCTGCATCGGTGTGTCTAATCCGAGAACATGATTGAATCCAACTGCGAAGTTTGCGAGTGCCTTGTGCTCAACCATTACGCCCTTGGACTGACCGGTCGATCCTGACGTATAAATAATGTATGCAAGGTCTGTCGCATTGATCTGAACCGGATCAACAGCAGACGACTCTTTCACTAGTTCATTGACATCCAGATGCAGCCCTTGCCACGAGGATGGAATGCGGTCCATATATTCCGGCACGGTCAATACAGCCATGCAACCTGCGTCCTGCAGCATGAAGGCAATACGGTTTTCCGGATACTCCGGATCAATCGGCACATACGCTGCGCCTGCCGCAAGTATTCCGAACAGTGACGGGAGCATCAGCGCCGCACGCGGAAGAAGAACGCCGACGGTCTGATCGGTTTTACCGGCTTGCCCGAGATGTACGGACACGCATGCGCCACGCGCGATCAGTCCGCCCGCGATCTTTTGTGCGCTGGTATAAAATTCCTGATAGGTCAGTGAACCGTCATAGGCGACCACCGCAATCTTCTGCGGATGTAATGCAGCTTGTTCTGCAAGAAGCTGTACCACATTTTTCGCGCCGGTATCCAGCGTTTCACCATTCATGTAACTAGCCAGCCGCTCTTGCTCGGTTTGTGGCAACAGGTCGAGATCTGCAATGCGCAAGGCAGGATCAGCGATGACCTTGCCCACAACCAAACGGAGCGCATCGGCGAGCAGCTGAATTCGGGACGGGTCAAAAAATGAGCTGTTATATTTCAAATGAACGCTGACCACATCCGCGGGGTCAACCAGACAGAGAAACTCAAAGTTGGTATGTCCCTGAAAATCTCCTTCTGACTGAATTGTCAGTTCATCGCCTTCGGGAGCACCTTCATTATCGGGAAAGTTTTCAAACGCAACCGCGTGGGTCATGAGGGAATCGCCAAGGGGACTGCATGCCAGAATCTCGGCCGTCGGCAGGTAATGGTGGTCGAGACCCGCGACAAACTGTTCAGACGTTCGTGTCAAAATCGTTTCAAACGTATCGTCATCATGCAAGTCAACCCGCAACATCACAGTATTAATGAAAAGGCCGACCATCCGCTCAATTGATTCGACTTCACCCGGACGCCCCGAAACAACCATTCCGAATGCAACTTGAGACAGCCCCGTAAGCTTAGCCAGAACAATCGCCCAGCATGTTTGAAAGACGGTATTCAGCGAAACGCCATGAACTTGCCCCAACCGGCGCAGGGCATCGCTTTCTTCTTGTGTCAGTGAAAAGGACAAACGACACGGGCCACCTTGCTGAGGCGTCTTTTTCCTGCCCGGAACCAGCGCCGGTTGCTGCATATCCCCGATGACAGATGTCCAGTATTTTTTCGAGCGTTCTTCATCCTGCTTTCCAAGCCAGCGGATATAACTGGAAAACTCGGGGGCCGGCGGCAGCTCAGACGGGCGGTTTTCAACTTCAGCCCGATAAAGCTCAAGCAACTCCTGGTGAAGAATCCCCTGACACCACCCGTCCATC